>CAKUKJ010000196.1 GCA_934662525.1 uncultured Coriobacteriales bacterium
ATAGTTGCCATTTGCGTCTTTTCTGACGGCGTGAGCCGTCGCGATGTCGTTCTTGAGAACCGGAAGGGGCTGTAGTGACGAACCCGGCAATACGAGACCTCGCGCGCCGCACGTTTCTGCGCGAGGTGCCGCCCGACGCATGCGCGGTGCGCGGCTTTGCGCGCCCTGACACGCGCGTCATCCGCCCCAGCGGTTCGAGCCGCACGGATCGCTCGGGTTTCATCGGGGATGCGGTGTGCACCATCGGGGCCTTTGACGGCGTCCATCGCGGCCACCGCTACCTGTTCTCCGCAACCATCCAAGACGCCCGTCGCCGCGGCGTGCCCAGCGTCATCCTGACGTTCGACCCCGACCCCGACGAGCTGTTCTTCCCTCAAGCGCGCATTCACAAGCTGCTCAACAACGAGGACCGCCTCGGCCTGCTCACGAAGTTCGGGGCCGACTTCGTGGTTTGCCTGCCCTTCGACCGGGAGCTTGCCGGCCATAGCACCGAGGCGTTCTTCAAGCGTTATGTCTTCCCAACGTTCATGCCGAAGGCAATCCACGTGGGCGCCGACTTCAAGCTGGGTGCGGGCAACGCCGGCAACGTCTCCGAGCTGCGCCAGCTGGGCTCGGTGCGCGGCAGATGCTGGGAGGTCAACGGCTACGACCTGCTGTGCAACCGGGCCGCTCCTGTCTCCGCGACGCGCATCCGCCACCTGCTCATCGACGAGGGCGACTGCCGCACGGCAAACGACCTGCTTCAGCGCGCCCACTTCGTTCGCGGCACCGTGGTGCGCGGGCGGCAAAAAGGCCGCACGTTCGGGTTCCCCACAGCCAACGTCTCCCTTACCTATCCCTATGTCGTGCCGGCCGAGGGCGTCTATGCGGGCCTCGTGCTCGTCGACGGCGTCGTGTGGCCCGCCGCCGTCAACGTCGGCATCCCGCGAACCTTTGCAGACGAGCCCAACTGCGCCAGCATCGAGGCCAACCTCGTCGGCTTCGACGGCGACATCTACGGTCGGGAGGTGGCCGTCGCCTTCGTCGAGAAGCTGCGCGGGCAGAAGAAGTTCGACTCGCTCGACGCCCTCATGTCCACGGTCAACTCCAACATCGACTGGGTGAGGGCGAACATCGGCTCAACCGGTTTCAGGCTGTAACGTGTTCACGCCCGAGGAAAAGCAGAAAGTCCGCGAGGCCACGGACCTGGTGCAGCTTGTCGGCGAGACGGTGGCGCTGCGCTCGCGCGGCCGCGACCTGTGGGGGTGCTGCCCCTTTCATCACGAGAAGTCCCCGTCGTTCCATGTCATGCCCGACCGCGGCTTCTGGAAATGCTTCAGCTGCGGCAAAGGCGGCGACTGCTTCAACTTCGTGATGGAGCGCGACCACGTGGAGTTCCCCGAGGCCGTGCGCATCCTGGCCGACCGTGCGGGCATCACGCTCTCCGACGACGGCTCAAGCTACCGCAAAGACCCCAACGCCACGCAAAAGGGCCGTCTCTTCGAGGCGGTCCGGGCGGCCGCCGACTTCTTCCATGCCCAGCTCACCCGCTCCCGCACGCCGGCGGCCGCCGCCGCCCGAGACTACCTGGCCCATCGCGGCTTCGGTTCGGGCGTGGCCCAGGATTGGACGCTCGGCTATGCCCCGGGCATGGGGGCGCTGTCGCGCCACCTTGTCTCCCAGGGCTTTACGGCGCGCGAGATGGTGGACGCCAACCTCGCCGTCCGCCGCGACGACGGCACGCTTGCCGACCGGTTCTACAACCGCGTCATGTTTCTCATCAACGACGAGCGCGGCCGTGCGGTGGGCTTTGGCGGCCGCGTGCTCGACGACTCCAAGCCCAAGTACCTCAACACGTCCGACACGCCCATCTTCCATAAGAAGGCGAACCTCTTCGCGCTCGACAAGGCGAAGGCCTCCATCACCGCCAACCTCGAGGCCATCGTCATGGAAGGCTACACCGACGTCATCTCCTCCCATGAGGCGGGCATCACGAACTGCGTCGCGCCTTTGGGCACCTCGTTCACCTTGCAGCAGGTCAAGATGCTCTCGCGCTATCTCACGCCTGCAGGGGAGCGCCTGTCGCGCGGGCGCATCGTGTGCCTGTTCGACGGCGACGAGGCCGGCCTCAAGGCAGCGGAGCGCGCCATGCAGTTTGTGGGGCAGACGACGGCGGGCATGTACTGCGTCGTCTTGCCAGGCGGTCTCGATCCTGCTGAGTACATTGCAGCCGAGGGGGCCGACGCCATGCGCGCCCGCATCGCCGAGCGGGTGCCGCTCGTGCGCTTCGTCGTCGACCGGCACCTCGACCGCTTCGACATCTCCACCCCCGAGGCCCGTGCCTTGGCCCTGGCAGACGTCGTGGGCGCGATGGGGCCCATCAAGGGCACCGTCTTGGCAGACGAGTACGTGGACTATGTGGCGGGCCGCCTTTTGGCCGACGCCTCGACGGTGCGCGCGGCCTTGGCCGCCGTGCGCTGGACGCCGCCTCGTGAAGAAGAGGGGGAAGAGGCCCCGCTCGTCTCGCAGCGCCAAGGCTCGCTTGACATGCGCGCCGGGGCGCAGACGCCGCGCATGCCCGGCTACGAGGCGCGCATGCAGCCGCAGCCCCCGGTACGGCTGCTTCCCGAGGACGCCCGGGCGCTCCAACAGGAGCGCGAGCTCCTCAGCGCCCTCGCGGCCGACGTGCCGGTCGCCAAGACGTTCGCCGACCGCGTGGCGCAGCTTTCTTGGCGCGACCCGAGCAACGAGGCGATTGCCTGGGCCATTATGGCGGCCGACGACGCGGCCACGCCCATGCAGGTGCTTGAGGACGCCGAGGCGGTGTGTCCCGGCGCGGCCCAGGTGCTTGCGCTGGGGGCCCGCGACGTGGAGGCCGACAAGAGCGCCTGCGCCGTGGAGGTGCTGCTCGACGACATCGAGGCCCGGGAGATTCGTCGCGACATCGAGGCCGGCCGCAGCGAGCTTCGGTCCCTTGACGCCGGCGACCCCGAGTCCCTGCGTGCGAAGATGGCCGAGCTCGCAGGCCTCCAACAACGTCTCATGCAGCTGGAAGATAGGCGCAGAAAGCGTAACTAGGCTTGACATTTTGGGTAAAAGCCGTCATAAATAGAGAGTTACACACACTAGACGTATTGTGTCCCGTTTGCGATATGGTTGAATGAATCGGACGCGCGCTACGGCATGTTGAGGCGAAAGGACCCGGTTTGAGCAGCGAAAACACTGAGGCAGTCTTTTCTGGTGAGCTTTCTGCGGCAATCGAGAAATTGATTGCGACAAGCAAGCCGCTCGGCACTGTGACGGAGGATGAGATCCAGGTCGCCCTTGCCGAGATCGACGTTGACGCCGACGAGCTCAACGCCGTGTACGATCAAGTCCGCAGTGCGGGCATCGAGATTACCACCGCCGGCAGCGCCGACATCTCCGAGGAGGACGCCGAGTCCTTCGCCGAGGAGCAGATCGAGGAGGAGATAGACACCTCCGAGGCCGCCGTCGTCGATGCCGAGCTTGGCACGGCGCCTGTCACCGAGGCCACGGGCAAGAAGCGCCGCAAGCACTCCTCCCGTCGCGACCAGACCCCTCAGCCCACCCAGCTCACGGGCGACCCTGTGCGCATGTACCTCAAGGAAATCGGCAAGGTCGATCTTTTGACCGCATCCGACGAGGTCGACCTCGCCATGAAGATCGAAGCCGGCCTTGAGGCTTCGCGCAAGCTTGACGAGGCCCATGACAACGGCATCCAGCTTCCGCGCGCCGACCTGCGCCGTCTCAACAAGATCGAGCAGATCGGCGTCGAGGCCAAGCAGAAGCTCATCAGCGCCAACCTGCGCCTCGTTGTCTCCATCGCCAAGCGCTACGTCGGTCGCGGCATGCTGTTCCTCGACCTCATCCAGGAGGGCAACCTCGGCCTCATCCGCGCCGTCGAGAAGTTCGACTACACGAAGGGCTTCAAGTTCTCCACGTACGCAACCTGGTGGATTCGTCAGGCCATCACGCGCGCCATCGCCGACCAGGCCCGCACCATCCGTATCCCCGTCCATATGGTGGAGACCATCAACAAGCTCGTGCGTGTGCAGCGCGCGCTGCTCCAGGAGCTTGGCCGCGAGCCTACCCCCGAGGAGATCGCCGAGAAGATGGACATGACGCCCGATCGCGTCCGCGAGATTCAAAAGATCTCGCAGGAGCCCGTGTCGCTCGAGACGCCTATCGGCGAGGAGGAGGATTCCCAGCTCGGCGACTTCATTGAGGACTCCCAGGCGGTCGTGCCGCCTGATGCGGCGAGTTTCTCCATGCTTCAGGAGCAGATTTCCCAGGTGCTTGACACGCTTGCAGAGCGCGAGCGCAAGGTTATCGAGCTGCGCTTTGGACTGGCCGACGGGCACCCCCGCACGCTCGAAGAAGTGGGCAAGGAGTTCGGCGTCACCCGCGAGCGCATTCGCCAGATCGAGAGCAAGACCCTTGCCAAGCTCCGTCATCCCTCCCGCTCCTCAAAGCTCAAAGATTTTATGGAGGAGTAGTGGAGTAACCTCTGTTGTAAGAGGTTTTACTTGTCAGCGATTTCTACTTTGAGTATATTTATCTCTTGTCAACGCGCTTCTGACAACCGAATTCCCCGATAGCTCAATGGTAGAGCACTCGGCTGTTAACCGAGGTGTTGCAGGTTCGAGCCCTGCTCGGGGAGCCATGTTTATCTCATGGCCGCCTCTTTGGCGGCCATTTTTGTATTGCCCTCTTAGCTCAGTGGATAGAGCGTTCGCCTCCGGAGCGAAAGGTCGACGGTTCGATCCCGTCAGGGGGCACCATGATTTCCCAAGCCCCCTCACGGACGCGTCATGCGCCTTGAGGGGGCTTTTTTCGTTTCTGCCCTTGGGGCGGCCCTGCGCCCCTCGCGTTCCGCGCCGCTGTTGCCGTGCTTCTGTCTTTTGGGGGAGCGCCGGGCTCCCGTCGGGCCGGTATGCTAGTATTTCCAGGATGTCATATTCGCGCATCGCCTTGTTTGCGCCTGTGACGCCGTGCTTTGCAACCATTGCCTTTACGGAGGGCTCATTGTCTGACGCACCCACTCCCGTCGCTTCGTCAGGCGTCATCATCGACGCCGAGGGACGCAAGCAGATTCGCAAGTCCACAGTCTTTATCCTCAAGCAGCTCGTCACGCGCGACTTCAAGCTTAAGTATCGCCGCTCTGTTTTGGGCGTCATCTGGAGCGTGCTCAACCCCTTGCTCATGATGGCCGTCCTCACGCTTGTCTTCTCCACGATGTTCCGCTTCGACATCGAGAACTATCCCGTCTACCTCATCTTGGGAATGACCCTGTTCTCGCTCATGTCGGATTCCACAAACGCGGGCATGCT
>CAKUKJ010000197.1 GCA_934662525.1 uncultured Coriobacteriales bacterium
CCCGTCCGACGCCGCCGCTCGGCCGACGGCGGCGCCTCAGGCTCGGTGTCGAGGAAGAGGACCAACGGGCTCCTTGTGCTGTGGGATGGCGTGCGTTTCCGTGCGTTCGCTCCAGGCGCACTGCGACGGGAGCCTGAGCGAGCACGTGACCGGCACGTCAAGAGGTGCAGCCGCTAGCGTAGTTCGCATGGCTGATGACCCGCGGAACGACAACGAAGACGAGTTCCGCGACATGCTCCGCGAGTTCCTCTCCGGGAACTCCGACATCGACCCCGCGCGGCTCGCGAGTGCGGCCGGGCTGCCCGCCGACCCGGAGCTGATCAAGCGGATGATGGAGCAGCTGCAGACCGCCCTCCAGTCCTCCGGCGAGGGCATCAACTGGAGCATCGCCAAGGAGCAGGCGAAGAACATCGCGACGCCCACCACCGTGCCGACCCTTCCGGCGGAGCGCAGCGCGCTGGAGCAGGCGTTCCACGTCGCGGAGCTGTGGCTCGACGAGGCCACCTCGATCTCGTCGCTCACCGCCGAGCCGGTGCTGCTCACCCGCGGCGGCTGGGCCGAAGCCACCATGCCCGTCTGGACGCAACTCGCCGAACCGGTCGCCACCTCCATCGCGAACGCGCTCACCGGCGTGCTCGAGGAGCAGGCACCCGAGGAGCTCTCCGGCATGCTCGGCAACGCCGGCCAGCGGCCCGAGATCATCTCCAAGATGGAGATGATCTGCCACCTCTACATGTACCCCACGGCGTTCTCCGTGGAGGCGGCCGACTACGTGCTGCCCACCCAGGAGTGGCTTGAGAGCTACTTCACCATCGCGCATGCCAACAAGATCATCATCCGCCAGCCCGTCGTGCACCTGTACGAGACGGTGAACGAGGGCGTCATCTGGTCGCAGATCGTGCGCCGCTGCGCCGAGATGGGCCACCCCAACTGCCAGAAGGCCATCGACGCCGACTACCTGGCAAGCGTGGGCAGCGACCTGGTGTACTGGGACGGCCAGCAGTCGATGATGGACATGCACATGGGAAGCCTGCCCATGAGCTGGGACGAGCTTGCCGAGATGGGCACCTACGAGTGGATCTCCAAGGAGGACTACCTCCACTACTACACCTACCTCGACGACGACGGCACCGGCAAGCCCAAGGGCTGGAGCACGCCGTCCAAGAAGGTCGAGCCCTACTCGGAGGGCACGCTGCTGCTCGGCCGCACCGGTGCCCCCTGGGCCAAGGCCGACGGCAAGACCTATGTGATGCAGCCCGCCGACGAGGACTACGACCCGCTGATCTACTACATGGAGCCCGAGGAGACCAACGTGGGCAACGACGAGTACCCCGTCATGCTCACCGAGGGCCGCGTCCCCTTCTATCATCACGGCACGCTGCGCAACATCCCCTACCTGCGCGAGCTGTACCCCGTGCCGCTCGTGTCCATCCACCCCGAGACGGCCGAGAAGTACGGCATCGTCGACGGCGAGTGGGTGTGGGTGGAGAACTCCCGCGGCAAGGTGCGCGGCAAGGCCTTCGTCACGCTTGGCATGGCCAAGGACGCCATCCACATGGAGCGCTTCTGGAACCCCGAGTACCTCGACACCGACGACCCAAGCCGTGCCTGGACCGAGATGAACGTGAACATTCTCACCAAGACCGACGGCAAGTTCAACCCCGAGCACGGCACCTACGTGCTGCGCGGCATCGCCGTGAAGGTCTACCCCGCACCCGAGGGCGCTCCCGAGGGCGCGTGGATCAACCCGACCGACTTCGAACCGTGGATGCCTGAGTACAGCGAATCCACTGAGGTGGTGTTTAAGTAATGGCGCGTTACGGAATGGTGGTCGACCTCGACCGTTGCATCGGATGCCACGGCTGCGAGGTTGCATGCAAGAACGAGAATGCCGTCGATCTGGGCATCTACTGGAACAAGCTGTACGACTGCGGCCCCTATGGCGAGTATCCCAACCTGCAGATGTACTTCCTGCCGTTCATGTGCCAGCAGTGCGACAACGCCCCCTGCGTCAGCGTGTGCCCCACGGGTGCCAGCCACATCGACGAGGACGGCCGTGTGCAGATTGACAAGGACGCCTGCATCGGCTGCCGCGCCTGCATGTCGGCCTGCCCCTACGGCGCGCGCTCCTTCAACGAGGCGAGCGCCGTGGTGGAGAAGTGCACGCTGTGCAGCCACCTCGAGGAGAAGGACGGCCTCACGCCCATGTGCGTGCGCACCTGCTCTGCGGGGGCCCGCTTCTGGGGCGACTTCGACGACCCCGAAAGCGATGTGAACAAGGCGCTGGCCGACTATGCCGAGGAGGACGTGCACACCCTGCCCGACTCGGGCAACGAGCCGCGCGTGCGCTACATCCTGCCCTCCTCGCGCGCCGACTGGCACGACGAGATCGAGACGGCGCTGCAGAAAGACGAGCAGTAGGTAAGGAGCCGCCACCGTCGGAGGCACCGACGGGCGGTTAGCAGTTCTGGGCGGGCGGCGGGGTCGGGGGTTCCCGATACGCCGCCGCCCCTGCCCCCGCCCGCGCTCCGTTGCCCGGTGGCGTGCGGCGGGGCGTCGGCATGGGATGGCCGGGCCGAAAGGCGGCCCGTCCGCCTCATGCCGACGAGACAAGAGGCGCGACAAGAGCAAGGAGAGGGACGATGGCAGAGAACATGGAAGCGGCCCGCGACGCGGCCGACGGCGCAGCCGAGCGTCTGCACGCGGTGGCGCGCGTCGCCGACGCGTTCGACGCGCTGCCAGGCAACCAGCGCGTGCTGATGGCGGTGCTGCAAGCCTGCAAGGAGCCGTGCACGGCACAAGACCTGGACGCCCTGATGGAGCCGATCATGGCGTCCAACCGCTCCGTCCACACGGCGGTGGAGCTGCGTCGCGCGCTGGAAGACCACGGGGCCATCCGCTACGTGCAGAGCGACGAGGAGCAGCTCGCCGAGGCGCAGGCGCAGGATGCCGCAGACAACGGCGAGGCGGAGGTGCCCGAGATCGACGAGGAGGGCTACTACGTGGTGAGCACGCCCGCCCCCGGCACCTGGCAGCTCACCGAGGCGGGCCGCGAGTACCTGGAGGGCGACCCGCTCGGCGCGTACGCCCGCGACCTGCTGGAGGGACGCGAGCCCCAGTATGCGCCCGTGTACCGCGAGCTGCTGGAGCTGCTTGCGGAGGGGCCGGCCACGAAGCCCGAGGTGGACAAGGTGGCCGAGAGCAACCCGCTCACCCAGGAGCCGCGCATGTACGGCGGCCACTTCGTGGGCGAGCTGGAGAAGGCCGGCCTGGCCGCATGGGACGGGGCGTGGGTCATCACCCAGCTTGGACGCGAGACCCTCGCGGGGCTCCAGGCCGGCATGTCGAGCGAGAGGGAGTAGGGGAGATGGAAGAGACGCAGGCCATGCAGGCAGAAGAGACCGTCGAGGCCGGTAAGGCCGCAATCGTCGAGCAAGAAGGGGCGATGGGGGAGGCGGGCCCCGGCCCCGAGGAGGAAGCGAACTCGGCGCTCGTCGCCCTGCTCGCCCAGCAGGCGGCCGGATACGAGCTGCTCGGCAGGCTGTTCCAGCGCGAGGTGGACGGGGAGCTGCTCCAGTCGCTGTGCGAGGGCCGCTACCCGGCGCATACGGGCAACGCGCACCTCGACGAGGGATATCGCGGCCTCGTCGTCTTCCTCAACCATAGGGGCGAGCGCACGCGGACGCAGCTCAACGTGGACTACCTGCACACGTTCATCGGCAACACCCAGGATGCCTCCCATGCGGCCTACCCCTACGAGAGCGTGTACACCTCGCCCGAGCACCTGCTCATGCAAGACGCCCGCGACGCGGTGCTGGCGGCCTACCGCTCCGAAAAGGTGGCGCTGGTAAACGAGCATAACGAGCCCGAGGATCACATCGGCTTCGAGCTGGCGTTTTGCGCGGTGCTGCTGAGGCGCGCGGGTGAGGCGCTGGAGGCCGGCGATTTGGCCAAAACTGCCGCGCTCGTGGAGAAGGAGCGAGCCTTCGTGCGCGACCACCTTGCCGCCTGGGCGCCCGAGTTTGCCTCCGACGTCGCCCGCGTCGCCCAGACGGGCTTCTACCGCGCCCTTTCCGAGCTGCTCCTGGGTTACCTCGAGGTCGACACGGCTACCATGGAGGCCGTGGCCGGGGAACTGGCGGAGTAGCGGGGCGATTTTCGCCGGTTGCCCGCAAGCTCTGCCGCGCGTTCTGTCATACTTTGGATGAAAAGGCCGATTTGCCTGCAGCGAATCGGCCTTTGTTTGTTTGCGCTTCATAAAACACCAGGTAAAGACGGCGTGTCTCGAATCGGGCCTGCGCCTTGCCCGGGAATCTGCACGCAAATCGGCTCTCTCATCCAAGCATGGGGTGTCTTCTTGCGGACAATACCCTATTGGGATGAATTTTCGCTCCACAAAAGCCTTGAAACTGTTGCGTGGCAAAATAAAATGCTGCTAACTGTGGCGTGGTGCAAGCATATGTATGTGCCGGCAAGAGAATGGACCTGTTGATGAGCGAACAGAAGCGTGCGACCAACCGTGAGCGCGTTCTGAACGGGCTGAGCCTCGATTACACGATCGCCTTCGTTCTCAACCTGGACACTGACGACTACGAGATTGCCTTCAGCCAGGCGACCAACCACGCGCAGTCAAACGAGCTCGGCACGTTCACGGCCTATGTCGCCCGCTATGCCACGAACTTCGTGGTGCCCGACCAGCGTGCGAGTTTCAACCACGAGCTCAACCGCCGCACAATCCTTGAGAGGTTTGAGCAGACGGACGACTACCACTACGTCTTTGAGACCACGCCCAATGCCGCCGGCCTCGCGCATTTCCAGGCGCATATCGTCAAGGAATACGACGACGAGGGCCGCTTCGCCTTTCTGGGCTTTCGCAGCGTCGACGACATCCTCAAGCGCGAGCGCTTCTATCAGGAGAGCCTCGAGAAGGCCAACCGCGACCTTGCCCGGCAGCTCGACGTGATTACGAGCGCACTGCCCGGCGGCGTGAAGGTCAGCAACGACGACGCCATGTACACGTTCAAGTATGTGAGCGAGCAGTTTGCCCACATGCTCGGCTACGACACGCCTGCCGAGCTCATCGAGGCGTCCGGCGGTTCCATCGTGGGACTCGCTCATCCCGACGACGCCAACACCGCCATTGCCAACGCGCTTGCCCAGTATGCCGAGGCGGACAGCTACGCCACCACCTATCGCGTGCGCTGCAAGGACGGCTCGTGGAAGTACATCGAGGACCGCGGCCGCAAGTTTGTGACGCCCAGCGGCACCGTCGAGCACTGGAACCTGATCCTGGACCAAAACGAGCTTATGGAGAAGACCATCG
>CAKUKJ010000198.1 GCA_934662525.1 uncultured Coriobacteriales bacterium
ATCCCGGGCCACCGCTCCCAAGGCCGCCGTCTGCCGAATCAGCCGGGCGGCGATCTGGGGCTTGGTCTCGAAGGTGGCCACCTCGGGGATGTGGACCTTGTGACCGTCGATGAGCAGCGCGACGGTGCCGCGGAAGGTGTCGCCCTCGTTGATGGGGTTGGGGCCGATGCGGTCGATCCACGTGAAGCGCTTGCCCAGAGTGGCCCCGTGCTGCACCTTGCAGGCAACCGTGCATGCCAGGCAGTTCACGCATTTGTTGCACTCGGTCACAATGACGTTTTGCATTTAGAACGCCTCCCTCTCCTCGTCGCTCATCGGCTTCCACTCCTGCAAGCGGGGGTCGTCGCCCGAGGTGATGATCTCGATGCCGGTCTCGGGGTCGCACGGGATGATGTGGCCGCCCGGGCAGTTGTCCTCGGTGCACTTATAGACCTTCACGAGGTAGGCTCGCAGTGTAGAAGTGCCCAGATGCGGGTCTTGGGCATACTGGTCCACCAGCACGTTGATGTTGGAAAGGTCCCAGCCGTGGTTGGGCGCGGGGAGCTCGGGGTACCACCAGCCGTGGTCGGCCTCGATGACGCGCGGGTCGATGCCGGCGAACAGGTCGGCGGTCTCGCGGATCTTGCCGCGACGCGACTCGATCCAGCACCAGTCGCCCTGCTCGATGCCCAGCTCGGCAGCCGTGTCGGGATGAATCTGGAACTTGGGCACGGGATACTGCTCGCGCAGGTAGGGCTGCTGGCGGCCTTCGGAGTGGAAGAAGAGCGGGTTGCGCCGGCCCGTGGTCATGATGAGCGGGTACTCCTTGTAGACGTCGGGCGTCTGATAGGGGCTCTCATAGGGCTCGCGCACGGTGGGCAACGCCGCCAGGTAGTCGTCCTCGCGCCCGACCTCGCGCTCGACGCCGCGCGTGTCGGCCGGGTAGGACTCCAGGATGGTGCTCCACAGCTCGAACTTGCCGGTGGGCGTGGGGAAGCCGGTGGGGCCGGGCTTGCCGGTGGTGTTGTAGTCGGGGCTCTCGGGGTCGAAGTAGCCCTGGGGGGCGCGCAGCCAGCCCCACATATATCGGCGGTAGTAGCCAAACGGGCTCATCTTCTTGAGCGACCACTGACCATGCTCCTGGTACTTGTCGCAGAAATCCTGGTAGGAGTCGAACTGCAGCGGGGCACCGTTGAGACCGAGCTCGGTGGGGCCGCCGGCCTGCATCACGTGGCCGTCCATGAAGTCCATGGGCTTCATCGTGATGACCGACATGTCGAGCGCCTGCTCGTCGCTGGGCCACTGCGTGTCGCCGAACTGCGCCAAGAAAGGCGTGTGTGACTTGTCCTCGGGCCACCAGGGGTTGCCGAGCTTGGGCGTGAGCTTGTTGATGAGCGTCATGGAGTCCCATTTGGCCTCAGCAAGGGGCTCCACGATCTTCACCATGGCACCGAAGCCGCCCTCGCCGTTCTGCGAGGCGCGCACGCAGGCGTTCTCCAGGAAGTGACGCGCGGGCAGGATGACGTCGGCAAGCTCCACGGTGGGCGTGAACCAAAGCTCCCAAGCCAGGTAGAAGTCGAGCGTCTTGAAGGCTTCCCAGTTCGCCACGGCGTTGCCCGAGTGGAAGTGGCTGCCCGTGCAGCTGATCATGCCGCGGATGGGATAGGGCTTGCCGGTCATGATCATGTCGGTGGCAGTTGCCTGGTCGTGGTAGATGGCGGCGTTGCCCACCTGGTTGGACCAGGGGATGAGCGGGAACCGACCGCCGCCGGGCGTGAGGTCGTCGCCCACGGCGCCGGCGCACATACCGGCCACTTCAGGCGTGCAGGCGTTGTCTACGAACGGCGTGTGGTACTGGAAATAGGTGTTGTACAGGAAGTACATGAGGTCGGAGCCGCGGTTGCCGCCGAACGTGTCGATGTTGTTCGTGATGCCGGAAAGGCACAGGATGGTGCGGCAGGTCTCGGCGGAGTTGCCTGTGTGCTCGATGGGCAGGTTGTACTGGATGCCGCCCATACCGGGCTCCTGCGAGTAGGCAAGGGCGGTCTGACGGATGAGGTCGGCGTCGAGCCAGCAGTGCTCGGCGGCGCGCTCGGGCGTCCAGTAGGACACGCGCTCAGCGAACTTCTCCCATACCGGGTGCACCTTGACGGTGCGGCCGTCCTTGAGTGTGACCTCGAACTCGCCCTCAAGCGCGGGATCGAGGTCGAGCTTTGCGGGGAAGCCCGGGTCGTGCGTCTCCAACGCGCCGCAATCCTCGTATCGGGGGTCGTCGGGGCTCATGTAGCTGGGATGAAGAACCTCGCAGTCCTTCTCGGGGTCGGGCAGCGTGGCCTCGTCCTCTCCATCCCACAGGCCGCTGGGCGCATGGAAGTAGGTGAGCTCTCCCTTGTTGAGGTTCCAGACAGCGAACTTCTGGGGGTCGCCGCCCTCCACCACGTCGCTCTCCTTAAGCAGGCGCGTGCGAATCTCGAGCGGGTAGGCGCCGGGCATCTCATACTTGTTCGTCCAGGTGAAACCCGTAGGCTCCATGTCGTCCACCACAAGCATGGGGCCGTTGGTCCAGCGCTTGATGAACAGCTCGTCGTAGCGCTTCTCGGTGATGATGACGTTCATGAGCGCCTGGGCGAGGGCGTCGTCGGTGCCGGGGCGTAGGTGCAGCTGGTAGTCGCACTCCTTGCCCAGGTTCTGCAGACGCGGGCCCACGCAGATGGAGACCTCGGAGTTGAACTTCATCTCCGTGGCGACCTTGCCGGCGGTGTCGTAGTTGGAGACCTCCTGGTTGGTGCCCCACTGGAAGAAGCACTTCGCACCGTCGTTCACGGCCACCCAGTGCGGCGAGGGATAGGCAATCATGGCACCGGTTGCGATGCGCGGGCCCTTGCAAATCTGACCTGCTGTGGAGCCGACGTTGGACATGCCAACGACACTCGGGAAGCTCTCGATGCCGTAGGTGGTGGTGCGGCCGGTGCCATGGAGGATCTTCATGGAGTGCCAGCCCATGTTGTTGGGGTCGTCGATGACCTTGTGGATGCCCTCCACAGCCAAATCGATCGCCTCATCCCAGGAAATGCGCACCCATCCGGGATCCTCCCCCTTGGGATTCGTGCGCTTCATGGGATACTTCACGCGGTCGGGATGGTAGAGCGCCTCCATAGCATCGCGGCCCTTTGAGCAGCAGTTGCCGTGCGAGGAGATGGCGGTGTTGTCTCCCTCGATCTTCACGACGCGGCCGTTCTTCACGCTGACCCAGATGGGGCATTCCATCTTGCCACACGCACGGCAGTGGCTGCGTATGCGCTTGACCTCGTCGTGGTCGGCGGCAAGCTCCTCTGCGCTCGCTTTGCCCAGTCCCACGAGCGTGCCGGGAGACGCCGCAGCCGCGAGCGCCGCCGCAACGCTGACCTTGGCAAACGTGCGACGTGTCATGGTCTTTTGTGCCATATCGTCTTTCCTTCCCCTTGATGGCGCCGTTTTCGGCGCGACGCATTTGTACCAAGGCGGAAGTGGATGAGGCGAACGACGTTTTTGACCTGAAATGATTCCAATCGATTTGGCTTGTAATTCCTTGTTGGAATGATACCTGTTAGATACTGGTTCTTAACAGACAATCTTTGAGCTTTTCAGTCTTGGGGCAACATGACTTCGCCTCTTCACCACACTGGGATGCACCTCCTTTGCGCCGCCTGACGCCCGCAGGTGTTAAACTCATCGCGCACAAGTCTAGGCGCACGGGGCGCCACTGGTCTGGGAGGGGCCGCTCAATGTCGATTACGCGCTTCGAAGAGTTCCTCGTCTTGGCGGGGCACCTCAACTACACGGCTGCGGCACGGCGGCTCAACATCACGCAATCGGCCCTGAGCAAGCACATCCTCGCACTCGAAAAGGAATTCGGAACCACCCTCATCAACCGAGACAAGCAGCAGATAGAGCTCACGCGAGAGGGACGCATCTTTTGCGAGGAGGCGTCGAAAATCATCGAGGCGTATCGCCAGGCCGAGCGCCGCCTGCACGAGACGCGCCATGAGGTGTGCATAGCCGGCGCAACCAAAGACTCGGCCATACGCGCCATCATGGCCCGCACCCTGGAGGCCCTTCGCAGCAAAAACCCTCATGTCGCCCTCCGAGTCCTCGAGTGCCCGTCGAGCTCGCTGCACGGCGAGCTGCAGCAGAGGCGCGTCGACATCGGCATCGACGTCGACGACCCCTTTGAAGAGCCCGGCCCCCAGATCGAGAGCCGCTTTCTTGCCTCGGTGCCCCTGCTCGCCGTGACGAAGCTCGGCTCTCCCCTGGCAGGACGTGATTCCGTGAGCATCGAGGAGCTGTCGCACCTGCGCATCATGCACCCCACCGGCAGTGCCGACATGCAGCGCGGCGCCAACGCCATCGAGGCGATTTTTCAGAAGTGCGGCGTCAGCATGGGCAAGCGCATATTCTTCGCCACATCTTGGAGCGACTTTCCTGCCGCCGAGCTCGATGAGAACGTGTTCGTGATGCCCCGGTCGCTCTTCAGCAAACAGCTGTTCGGGCACGCTCTCAACGGATGCGCGGGCATCCCCATCTCCGATGCATGCGCACGGTTCCCCTATCAGGTTTCGTGGAGGACGGGGGAGGCCAGCTACGAGGTCAAAAGCTGCATTGACGCCTTGATTGACGCCGCCGCAGCCATTGAGGAACAGAGCTAGTCCGTCATTGCTCACGTCGCAGCATATGGGATTATGCCCAGACTTGCACATTTAGTTTGAAATGTAGAACTTTAGGAATCCACGTATACACAATCGCCTGATTAAGTAATCCATGGCTATCATACACCACCAGCGAGCACTGCAGACAGCAGGTAAGACCGGCTAGCCTGCAGGAGCTCTCTGTCCATTTTTCAGGCTAGCTTCATATTTTCTGCCGTCTGCCAGCGCTTTTCCCGTTGGCTGCGACATGAAGGAGCATGCGTGCTGAGACGCCATCTCTCAACAATCGTCCTTTCCGTGACTTTAGCCCTGGTCGCGTTCGCCTCGCTTTTTGTAGGCGCGCTCGACATGGACATGACCGGCTTGCTTTCCGGCGACACCAGCCAGTGGCTCACCTTGTTGGCCTCGCGCCTGCCGCGCCTGCTCGCCGTGCTGTGCACGGGCGCGGGCATGAGCGTCGCCGGCCTCATCATGCAGCAGCTCTGCATGAACAAGTTCGTCTCGCCCACCACAGGGGCCACCATCCAGTCGGCCCAGCTTGGCGTGCTCATCGCCATGGTGTTCGTGCCCAGCGCGGGAATCTGGGGCCGCAGCCTGTTCGCCTTCGCAGCGGCAACGCTGGGCACCTGGGTGTTCGTATGGTTCATCC
>CAKUKJ010000199.1 GCA_934662525.1 uncultured Coriobacteriales bacterium
GTCCCGGCGGCCGTCTCGCGCATCCTTGCGGTAGGCGAACCCCCATTTTGCGGCAGTATCTCGCCTTAAGCCCGCGCTACCCCAGGCACTCACCTACCCAGGCAATGAAGTTTGCGTCGGAGGAACCCGTGCGCTCGGCGGTGGTGTGGCCCTGGCCCCACACCGTCTCAAAATCAACGTCCTCGACGGCGGCATGTGCCTGCAGCGCCAGGGCGAGGTTCATCTCGCAGGTAAGTGCCGTGTCGCCCTGCGCGATGCCCGTGCGGATGCGCCAGTGCGGTGCAACCTGAGAGGTGCCGTGCAGCCCATACGATTCGAGCAGGTACGACAGGGGATTGTAGATTGCAACGCGCTGCGGGGTATCGGCACCCTCCTCGTCTACCAGCGCGAGGTCGTCGGTATACGCCTGGGGCAGGGAGGCATCCCAATCGGAGCAGGCGGCATACTCGTCGGCGTGGTCGGCAAGCAGCCCCGCCAGAGTCGAGTCGAAGTGCGCGGCATCCTGCTCGGCGGTGCCGAACAGGTCGTTCTCCGCCTGGGAGAGGTCAGCCGAGTCGAATGCGCCCACCGACTTGGTAGCCGGCTTGCAGGTGCGCACGAAGGCGCCGAGGTCGGTGATGCTGGCGGTATTGGACGCCTCGTCGTAGGCGACCCACTCCTCGTCGGAGTTGAGCGAGGCGATGTAGTCGGCCGCCGTCTCGTAAGTCACCGACTCGGCGGAATCCGCCCCCTCGGCAGCAAGACCTGCGGGGGCACCGCCATCAGGCGCGCCTTCAGGCGCTCCGCCGTCGGACGGGGCGCCGCCGTCGGGAACCTCGCCACCCGTGGGGCCGCCCTGCCCGTCGGGAGCGCCCTCGGGGGCCCCGCCGTCGCTGGGGGCACCCGCAGGTGCGCCCTCGCCGGCAGGCACCCCACCGCCCAAGCCGCCGCCAAAACCGCCGTCGTCCATAGTCTGGCTGCTCGGCGTGTAGGGGAACGTGGTGTCCGACAAGAAGTTGTTAAGCGAGCGATTCACAAGATTGAGCAGGTAATCGTAGTAAGAACCCGCCAGACACACGCCTTCACCGGATTCCTCCAGCTTGAGGGCGTTTCCGTCGGCATCCACGAAGCCCACCTTGTTGACATACTCGGGATACGCGCGCGCCAAATCGCCCGACAAGGCGGCCGTCCAGGTGCCCTCCTCGCGCGTCGAGGAGCTGGCGAACTGGCCCATCATCCACTCGTAGGCAGCGTCAGCCTCGTCGAGGCACGTGATCGGGCACCAGCACATGGCGCCCGTGATGGCGTCGGAGATATCGTTGCCATCGGCATCCCGCATCGCCGCACCGATAGACTCCAGATAGGGAGCGAACGCCTCGGCGTCGCCTGTGGCGCCCATGAGGGAGCTCTGCGCGCCGCCGCCGCTGTGGCCAAACGTGAAGACGGCATCGACATCCCCGGGGCAGTTCGCCTTGTTGTAACGCAAGAACCTCACGGCCGCCTTCAAGTCGGTCACACCCCAGGGCGCGCCTCCCGCAAACGCAAGAGAACCGTCGTCGGCATAGCCGTTTGCCCTGCCGCGGCATCCCGGGTACACGTACACCAAGCCGGCCTCGATGTAGCTTGCCAGAGAATCGTAGCTGTACGACGTGGGCGCGGGTTGCGCCGAGTATCCCGCCGTGTTCACAGGGATAACGACGGGCGCTGTGGCGCACGTGTAGGAGCCCGCCTTGCCTGCGGTGTCCAACGCGCAGGTATACGTCTCGCCGTCGGCGTTGGCAGTGCCTGTCATGTATGCCTGCGGCACATAGATGCCGAGGGTCTCGTAATCCAACGTGGCGGGGTTGGCGCAGTAGGTTACCCCCACCTGCCACCACACGCCGTTGTCGGCGTCAAGGCGCCACGCCGACATATCGAGGGCGAGCGAGCCCTGCCCCTGCGTTTGGGAGCCGGTTTGAGAAGCAGTTTGAGAACCATCGTCGGCGAGGGCGCTTGTGGCACCGCGCCCGAAAACGGCGGAGCCGGCCGCAATGGCAGACAACGTCGCCGCACCTGCGCATATGAGGGCTCGGCGAGAGATGGGGCCACGCGCGCAAGGGTTGCTTGAAGCCTGGGCTCTTGTGGAGGTGACGGCAGGGCAGGAAGGTGCGGGATGAGAGTTCGACATGGTGCTCGGTCCTTTCGACGAAACGGTCGCACAGCCTTGGCCGCAGGCCCCGCGCCTCGCCGAACGTCTTGCCGCGCTCAGCGCGAGGACGGCAAGACGTCCCGGCGCTGTCAACGGTATCCCGCGTCCCCGGCATGAGGCCATCGTAGCTGCATGGGCTGAACGGGCAATGAAACGCCCCTCCAAAACCCTGTCCGCACATGCAGCCACAAAACGCCCACGACAGTCATGCCGGGAGGCGCCAACGACGCCACGCCCCTCAGCCCGCAGCAGGCGCACCCTTCGCCGCAAGCAAGACAAGCTCGCTTTGGGTGGAGACGCCCAGCTTGCGATAGATGCTTCGCATGTGGGTGCGCACGGTACTCTCCGAAATCAGCAGGGCCCCCGCGATGTAGCGCGAGTTGTGGCCGAGCGCCAGCTGTTCCAACACCTCGCGCTCGCGGCCCGTGAGGCCATGCGCGGCGGCCAGGCGAGCCACACGCTCGTCCTGGGCCGCCTCAAAGGCGTCGGCATCGCTCGCCACCGCTTGACATGAGGCCGCGTCTGCCTTCTCCACCAGGAGTTTCCAGGCAACATAGCCAAGGTTGACGAGGACGAGCGCATAGTAGAGGTATGTCAGCACGCGCACGAGGGGGCCGTTCAGCCCCGTCTCGGCCAGGCGCGCATTGAGAGCGCTGCCCAGCAGCATCGCCAAGCAGCATGCGCACAGCACCCAGCTCGCCGCAAGCGCACGGTTGCGCCCCTGCACTGCGGTGAGCGAGGCGAGTGCGTACAGCGACATGAACATCACAGGAACCAGGCTGAGGCTCGCACCGAACGTAGGACCAAGAAACACCTCGGAGGAGCTCCCGACGATGATGGCGCCCGCCACAAGGGCGGGGGCCGCAAGCTTGTCAACGACAAGGGTAAGCGGGGTCTTTGTCCGCGAGCAGCACAGCACAACCGCCACGAGCGACGAGACGGTCAAGGCCGGAAACTCGCCGCGCACGACATGCCCGTCCACCTGTACCTCGGCCACCGTGCTGCACAGCATGCATACAAGCAGGCCCAAAAGCGGCAGCCACAGGCCCGAGAAGACCGAGCCGAAGCCCTTGGCCTGCGCCTCGTCGGCGGAAGACGCATGGACAGGGGCACGTCCCCCGCCCGGGTTCGTGCACAGCGCGGCCGCGGCCGGTGCGGCCTCCTCCCCACCGGCCTCCCCTGCCCAGGCGTCGAGTCCGGCGGAGTCCGCATGGGGCACGAACGCCGGGGCAAACGACCCGACAGCCGTGCAGAGGCACCAGCATATGCCTGCAACGAGAGGGTCGAGGAGGACAACGACAAGCGCGATGAGGGCCGAGCCGACGGCAGACAGGCCGCCGTGAAACAGAATCGAGCGAAACCCCGTGCCGTAACAGGCCTGCCATGCCATGAAGAGCGGTATGAGGCAGCAGCCCATAACCACGCCCAGTGCGCCAATCACGCCAACAGGTGCTTCCGGGACCAAGACCGCGAGGCACCAGAACGCCACCTGCGCCAACGAGTAGAACGAGGCGGCGGCCAATATGCGGCGACGCGTGAGGCGGCAGACGGCGTTGCGGATGCGAGGGGCGAGGATAAAGACAAGACTTGCAAGCGCGCAGGCCGCAAGCATGGAAACGGCCAAGGTGCCAAACGAATCGGGGGCGCCGGTGATGTCGCGCACGACGCGCAGGTTGGCGACGAACACGTCGAGCGTCGCCAAGAACGGCGCCAGCAGCAGAAGCTGCGGTCAAAACGCCAATCGTTCCTCTTTCTCCATGCATGCCCTCCCTCGCGGCACCGCCATCGGGCAACGATTCTACCTGACTTTACACCTCGCGCGGCAAATCAAGAAAAAATGTTATCTACCTGCGAAGATAAGGGCGTCTATCACAAACGGACGAGGGATTTACCACACCTGGCCGATGGTCGGCAGGCCTGGGCGAAACCTATTGTCGGGGTTGCGCAGGCAGTGAGGTCGGCGTACACCAACCCGTCCGAATCGATCGGAGGAACACCATGAGCGCTTTGAAGAACACCGTCACGCGTCGCGGCTTCGTGGCCGGGGCAGGGGCCATCGCAGCCGGGGCCGCAGCCGCCGGCAGCACGGCGATTGCGCTTGCAGACCAGACCGCGACCGCGAGCACTAACGCGGAGGTCGCCGCCGAGCAGGCCGGCACCGCCCGTGCCACGCGCAGCTGGGGCGCCACCTATCCCTGGGCCGCCGAGCCCACCCCCATCGACGACGCCGACGTGGAGGAGGAGATCGACGCCGACGTGGCCGTCGTGGGCCTGGGCGTGGCCGGTGTGTCGGCCTTCCGTGCTGCGAGCGAGAAGGGCGTAACGGTCGTCGCCGTGGAAAAGGCCGCCGAACCAAGTGTGCGCTCCAGCCAATACGCCTACATCAACGGCACGCGCACCGAGGCTCTCGACCTTGCCACCGTCGACGAGGACGAGGTCATCAAGGCAGAGTGGAACGAGTCGGGCCAGTTCGCCAACTACGCAATCATCCGCAACTTCGTGCGCTATGAGTCCGACGTCATCGACTGGTGGATTGACGGCGACCCGGAGTGCCATATCCCCGAAGAAGGCGAGCAGGGCGGCGCGGCGGGCGACGCCGACGCTCCTCACACCGTGAGCGGTATGGCAGACCCCAGCGTGGACTACACCACCGAGTCCCAGGCCTCCTACCCCACACGCATCTCCTTCGGCAACCATGCCGGCACCGTCAACGCCAACTTCCAGCGCGGCCAGGAGGCCGGTGGCACCGCCTACTTCGGCCACTTCGCCGAGCAGCTCATCATGGACGAGGGCCGCTGCGTGGGCGTGTATGCGCGCAACGCCGAGACGGGCAAGTACAAGAAGATCAACACCGCCATGGGCGTGATCATGGCATGCGGCGGCTGCGGCAACAACCACGAGATGGTGGAGGCGCTCTACCCCATCGCCGCCGAGAACAACAACCTCGCCACCTGGACGAGCTTCGACGTGGAGGGCAACCCCACCAACACCGGCGACGGCTACAAGATGGGCTATTGGGCAGGCGCGGGCTTCTCGCAGAACATGTGCGCCATGACCCACGTGATGGGCGGCCCCAACGACACGGCCAACATGGGAACCTCCTCGGGCTGCACCTCGCAGCACCTGCGCCTCAACTACAACGG
>CAKUKJ010000200.1 GCA_934662525.1 uncultured Coriobacteriales bacterium
TCGTGGGGATGTGCGAGTGCATCCAGCCGCCCAGGCCCTTGTGCTCGCAGTAGCCCAGGCGCTCCAGGACGGCCTCGTCCTCCTGGAACTTGTAGCCGTCGCCGGCCGGGCCGAAGCCCGAGGGGAAGATGGTGGACTCGCAGGAGCTGATGCCGGCAGAGCCCTGGCCGCCCACCTTGTTGGCGGGGCAGCCCGGGTGCCACAGGTGGGCCGTCATGCAGTCGAGCGCGGCGGCGCCGATGGCGGCCTGGGCCGAGCCGGGGTACATGTCGGTGGCCACGCCCAACGAGATGCCGCCGTGGGGCGTGGAGCAGTACAGCTCGATGGCCTCGGCGATCTTGCCGGCGTCGCAGCCGGTGATGGCGGCCACGGTGTCGAGGTCGTAGTCGGCGCAACGGTCCTTATAGGCCTGGAAGGCCGTCTTGCAGGTGACGGTCGTGCCGTCCTTGAGCGTGACGTCCACGGTGCCGAAGAGCTGCGGGTGGTAGGTGCCCTCGTTGTCGGGGCCCAGGGCGAACGCCTTGGTCACCTGGCCGGTCTCGGTGTCGAAGTAGACGTAGCCCTCGTTGGTCTCGTCCACGTCGTCGAAGACCTGCGAGGCGCGCAGCAGCATGCCGTCGCCCGTGATGTTCTCGGCCACGGGAGGCAGGGAGACCTCGTCGCGGGGGTCCACCAGGAAGGGCAGGTTGGTCCACTGCTCGCAGAAATCCTCGTAGCCGGGAATCTTCTCGTAGAGGTTGTTCTCGATGATGTAGTGCATCCAGCCGAGCATCATGGCCAGGTCGGTGCCGGGCTTGATGGGCAGCCAGATGTCGGCCTTGGTCGCGTCGGCGTTGAAGCGCGGGTCGATGACGATGGTCTTGCAGCCGTTGGCGCGCAGCTCGGCCACGCAGCGTCCCGACGTGGAGGGGGAGTGCCAGGCAGGGCCGGTGCCCCACATGACGTAGACCTCGCACAGGCCACCGTACTTGGCGGGCTTATAGAGCTCGGAGCAGCCGGAGTCGGCGATGGAGGTGTCGCCCAGACCGTTGATCTTGCCCATGGTGTAGTTGCGCGGCAGGTAGCACTGGGCACATCCAGGCTCAAACACGTTGCCGGCGCCCCAGAAGTTGCGGAAACGGGGCGGCGAGAAGAACTGGGGGTTGCCGCCGCCGCCGGTGGAGCACAGAAGGCCATGCTTGCCCGTCTTGTCGCGCATGTCGATGAGGTGGCGCGCCACGGTCTGCGCGGCCTCGTCCCAGCTGATGCGCTCCCAGTCGTTGCCGGGCTTGGCGCCCACGCGCTTCATGGGGTACTTGTTGCGGTTGGGGTGATAGAGCGCCTGTACGCCGCTCAGACCCTTGGGGCACACGCGTCCCTTGGACATGGGGTCGATGGGGTCGCCCTTGATCTTGACGACGCGTCCGTTGCGAACCTCGGCGATGACGCCGCAGTTGGCGATGCAGGCGCGGCACGACGTGCGGACCTCGGTGACGTCGTCGTCTGCCCAAGCCTTGTCGCTGGCGACCAGGTCGTCTGCGGCGCCCACGCCAAGGGCGGCTGCCGCTCCGGCCACGGCCGCAGCGCTGATGAACGAGCGTCGCGTGATGGTCGATTCTGCCATGCTGATCCTCCTTCTCTTGTGTTGCCGATTGCCGGTAGTGCAGGTGATGCTGGTGCGTTCGGGCTGTTTGCGGGGCGTGAGTATGAGGGGGATGGGACGTGCCCCGCCTGCAGCCGTTACGCGCTATGTGAAGCGCGGCAGGGCCACGCGGCGAGCGCCTCCACACCCGCCTGCGTGGCGCACCACGCGCCTCGCCAAACAATGACCCCGCACTTCTCGAGCCGGTCCACGTAATAGTCGGGGCTCAGGGTGTGGTACGAGGTGACCTGGTCCAGGGCAAGCCCGGGCGTGTCTTTGAAGAACTGCTCGATTTGCGGCAGCGTTTGCGGTGATTGGGAGCACAGGGAGAGAACAGCACGATAGGTCTCGCTGCGGTGGGGATGCTCGGCGAGACGTGCGCGCAGGCGGCGCGCAGGTGCAAGCAGAGCAGCGGCGGAGCGACCCGCCTCGGTGGTGAGAAGTGCGCAGGAGTCTACGAGGTCGTCTGCCTCATCCTCAGGCAAGTTCGCAAGCATGCCCTCGTCAAGGGGCCGCCCGTCCGCATCGAGCGGGATGCGCTTGAGGCCACCTGCATCCAGAAGCATGAAAATGAGGGCATGCGGCGTCTGCTCTATATGGCTGTAGACGTATTCGTCTTGCGTTGCCACAAACTCCTCCGCCTCGTGGAAGGCGCGCTGGCTTGCGCAATGCTCAAGGAGCTTGTAGAGCACTTCGCGCAGCGGGTTCTGGGCGCACACACAGCTCACGACGGCGTCGGCGGCCTCTTCAGGCGTGCTGGGAGAACGACCGAGCCGGTCGATCGACTCATGAGCGGCCTGGGTGAAGGGGTCACCCAGGCCGCCGGCACGGCCTTGAGGCGAAGGGAGCGCCTCGTCATAGCGGCCGGATGCCTCGAAAGCGGGGAAGGAAGGCATGCAATGATGGCGCGAGGATGTCTCGTTTTGCTGAGCGGTGCCTGTCATCGTTTTGATGCCTCTCTCGTGTCATGCGCGATGTGCGCGATGTTTCTTTGGGATACGAGGCGCCATGGCTTAGCATGCTCCTCCGGCCTTATCAGCCTGTGGTGCGTCCCACAGGGAACCAAGACTGCCACCGCCGCCTGTGAAGCGCTTCGTCATGAATTGCGTGAAGTGGCATCAAAGATTGGTCAACTTGTGACGCATCCATCTAGTCAACTCTTGACTATCATTGCTTTACCTGCTGCATTACCATGTGTGTGCGCAAAAGGCGAAAAACGGAGATGGGGCTTGATGGGGTTGTCCGAAGAAACGACTGAGCCGCAGACGGGGGTTCGGGCCCGGCTTGACGAGAGCCTGCCGATGCTGGCCCTCATGGGAATCTCTTGCTGGATGACGTGGAACAGCGTGGGGTTCTCCGGCGCCTTCTGGCTGCACGACATCGAGAACAGCGTGCGGGCCGAGAACCTCATCGTGGTGCACCTCATTGCTTCCACGGTCGCTCTATTCTGTGCGGCGGTGCTCGCGCCTTGCTTGCGCGCCGTCGTGACACGCTCGGCGTTTGTGGGCTCATGCGGGGTTCTCGCCGCGCTGGGCACCTTTCTCATCGTGATCACGCGAGCCAGCATCTATCCCTCCGTTTCGCTTTTCACCCTGGGTTGCGTGCTCAGCGGTTTGGGCTTGACCGGCCAGTTCCTGCGGTTTGCCCCCATGGTTGGGTCACTGCCGCCGCGGCGCTCGTTTGCGGCCATCGTCGCCTGCTCGCTCGTGGCCTCGCTTGTATTCCTATGCATGGCGCACCTGTCCGACGAGGCGGCCTCGTGCGTGTTCGTGGCGCTGCCACTTCTGGGCTCTGCGCTGCTGCTTGTGCGCGGCGAGGCCAAGCCAGCCGAGGAGCATGTGCTGAGGGATGCACCGAGCGGCGCGCGCGGAATGCGCGGTCTGGCGCTGTTCCTTGTCTCCGTGGCCTTGTGCTCGGCCGCCCTCGAGCTCATGAAGGGCACGGTGCTTGTGATTGTGCCGCCCACGTCGAGTGCGGCCTGCAGGGTCGATGTCGAGCTGATTCTCGCGGTCATCTATGCGGTTGCCCTCGTCGGCTTGCATGCGATGCGCGACTTCGACCTCGCCCGTCTCTATTGCGGGGTGGTGGCCGTGCTCGTGGTGGTCCTCACGGTGGTGGGCACCCTGGCTGAGCGCACGCTGGCAGTGGCGGTGGTGGCTTCGTGCGTGTGCTCCATCTTCAACACCGTGGTGTGGGTGATGCTTGCCTATCTCACCTATCAGGCTCAAGGCGGCGCGCTGCGCTTCTTCGGCCTGGGCAACGCGGCGTTGTCTGGGGGCACCATCGTGGCCGGGGCATTCGTCTCCGGGCTTGCGCAGGCGCATTCCGAGGCCCTGCTGCACGCGGTCTTCGTCGTTCTCGGCGTGGTGGTGCTCGTCGACGTGCTCTTCGTTTTCAACGAGCGCAGGGTCAACGAGCTGCTGCCGCCGGTAGACGACGCGCTTGAGGCCGACGAGGGGGCTGCAACCGCAGACGGCAGGGCTGACTCCGATGCGCGCAGGCCCGGCCGCTACGTGCGCGCGTGCGAAAGCATGGCGGCGTCGGCGGGCCTGTCTACCCGCGAGGGGGAGGTCTTCCTTGCGCTCGCCCGGGGTTGGACCGCCCAAGAGATCGCCGAGCACGAGTCGCTCTCCGTCTACACGGTGCGTGCCCATATTCGGGCGATTTACGCAAAGCTCGGCGTGCACTCGGGCAAGGAGCTGCGCGACCGCATTCGGGATTATCAGGCAAGCGAGACCTGCTCGTAACGGCTCGAGAGGCCTATCGACCAGCGATATGACAAGGAGGCCGGCATGGAACGAGAATTCGAAGGTTCCGCAGGGGAGATGCCAGAGCGCATATGCGAACCTGACGAGGTCGTGCGCACCGAGTTCGCGCTGCCGTCGAGCGACGGCGTGACGACGCTGGCAGGGTACATCTGGCATCCGGTCGGCGAGCATCCGGTGCGGGCTGTGGTGCAGCTTGTGCACGGCATGGCGGAGCATTTGCTGCGCTACGACCCCTTCGCGCGGTTCCTCGCCTCGCATGGCTATGCGGTGGTGGGGCACGACCACATCGGGCATGGCAAGAGTGCCCAGACGCCCTCGAGCTGGGGCGTCATGCAGCCCGGCAAGGGGGCCGAGCACCTGGTGGAAGATGTTCATCGCACGCGCCGCTTTGCTCAGGAGCAGTTCGTGGGGCTCCCGTATTTCATCTTCGGCCACTCGATGGGGTCGTTTGTGCTGCGCAACTACCTGTGCGCGTACGGCAAGGGGTTGACTGGTGCCGTTGTGTGCGCCACGGGTTGGCAGCCGCGAGCCGCGACCACGGCGGGCCGCCTCGTGTGCGACGCGATCGGCAAGGTGCGGGGATGGGACTGTCGGTCGGCCTTTGTGCACAACCTGGCTGACGGGGCCTATGAGCGCGCGTTTGGGCCTGATGAGGGCGGCAAGCTCGGCTGGCTCTCGCGCGACCCGGCACAACGCGACGCGTTTGCCAAAGACCCCGCCTGCGGCTTCACGTTCTCCGTCGCAGCCTACCACGAGCTGTTCAGCCTCGTCGAGCGTTGTCAGAGGCGCAACCGCGTCTCATACATGCAGGCAAACGTGCCGGTGCTCCTCATTGCCGGCTCGAACGACCCAGTCGGCTCCAACGGCGAGGCCATCCCCAAGGTTGCCGCGCTCATGCGGAAA
>CAKUKJ010000201.1 GCA_934662525.1 uncultured Coriobacteriales bacterium
TCATGGTTAGTCGTTTCAATCGGCGCTCTGCGCTCTTCATCATCACCCACTTCCTTTGCGGCACTCATTTCTTCGGTGCCAAGCGAACCTTGCTTCGCTTTGCGGGTGTCGAGGTCGGTGAAGCATCCAAAGTCGTGGGCCCACTGTACCTTGGCGGTGTTGCCAGTCTGAAGCTGGGTGACCATGTGTGGCTTGGGCGTAATGCCGCCATCGAGGGCAACGGCTGCGTTGAGCTTGGCGACTGGGTTGACGTAGGCCCCTGCGTGTCGTTTGGGACAGGCGGGCACCAGATCGGTGGGCATGAGCACCGTGCGGGCGAGGGTGTTATCTCTCATATTGCGGTCGGTTCGGGAACTTGGATCGGGCAGAACGCTGTTGTGGTCAACGACTCATCCATCGGGGGGGGGGTGCGTCGTTGCGGCCGGTGCGGTTGTTATTGGGAATGTGCCCGATGACGTGCTCGTGGCCGGTGTTCCTGCAAAGGTAAAACGACAGCTTGACTAGTGTTTGGGACATACTCGATGAAAATATCCTTCTTCTCAAACTATCTCAATGCCCATCAGTTACCGCTGGCCCTCGCGTTTGGCTCGATGCCAGATGTTGAGTTTACATGCGTCTCCCTGGTTGCCGGCGGTGGCAACGTGGGGCGGGTAAACCTCGATCACGACTATCAGTTCGTGATTAGAGCATACGAGGACGGGACAGAAGCTGCCGAGGCTATGAGGCATGCTGTGGAGGACGACATTGTTGTCTTCCAGCATATGGCTGGGCACGAGGAATACGTGAGGGCGCGCGCTGCGACAGGGAAGCCCTTTTTTCGTGCGACCGAACGCCTGCTCAAGCGCGGTGCTTGGTGGCGTTGGATGCCGCCGAAGATGTATCGTACCTGGGATTGGTTCACACGGTACAAGAAATCCCCGATGCGCGTGCTGTGTATCAGCGGATATGCTGCCGAGGATTTGGCTCGATTCGGCTTTCCAGCAGAGCGGTGCCTGAAATGGGCGTATTTCCCCCCGGTTGATTGTAACCCCGTGGAAGCGCGTAGGCCAATGCTTCAACGGGATGCGGAGCTGTGCTCGGCACAGCGACTCATCCCGTGGAAGCGCGTCGACCTCCAGGTACGACTTGCGGCCCGCCTGAAAGAGACCGGTATAGCCTTCCATTTAAATATCGCCGGCGACGGACCTGAGCGTGAGGAGCTTGTAAGGCTGACAAAGGAGCTCGGCGTCGATGCCGAGGTGTCGTTCCTCGGCACGTTGTCGCGGGACGACACGTCCACGCTGATGGAGAAGAGCGATGTTTTTCTGGCCACCAGTAACCGCAAGGAAGGTTGGGGCTGCACGGTGAACGAGGCGATGGCTGCGGGGTGTGCCCTTGTGGCCAGCGATGCTATAGGTGCGGTACCTTTCCTTACCGAGGACGGTTCGAACGGTGTCTCCTTTAAATCTGAGGATCTTGACGACTTGTGCGCAAAGGTAGCTGCGCTTTGTGGCAATCCTGCCAAGATTGAGCAGCTGTCCCGCAGAGCCGTTGCGACCATGGACGAGGTTTGGAACGCTCGCGTTGCAGCCGAGCGCTTCGTTGAGTATTCGAGGGCCTTCCTGGAAGGCCGTGAGGTTGCATATCCTTCCGGCCCCATGAGCCCCTGCGTTGCGGGTGACCGCCTGTGAGCCAAATCAAGGCGGGAGCCGTTCTCTCGTATACCGCCGTTGCGTTCAACACGATTGCCGGGCTTCTCTACACCCCTTGGATGGTTTCGTGTATCGGGGCCGATAACTACGGTTTGTATACGCTTGCGCTCTCCGTCATCAACTTTTTCCTGCTTGATTTCGGATTAAGTGACTCAGTATCGCGGTTTCTCTCGAAGTACTATGCGGAGGGGCAGGAAAGCCTGGTATCAGGTTTTCTCGGCATGACTTACAAGTTATACCTTGTCATCACGGCGGCCATAGCGGCAGTGCTTGTCATTGTCTTTTTCAATATTGACGCCATCTACACCGGTTTGACGGCCGAACAACTTCCTGTATTCGAGGTGTTGTTCGCTATCATCTCGGTCTACAGCGTGATCTCGTTCCCGTTCACGCCGCTTAACGGCATTCTCATCTCAAACGAGCGGTTTGTTGCGCTTAACGCGTGCAACCTCATCCAGAAGGTGGCAACGGTGTTGCTTATCGTGGTGGCACTGTTGCTGGATTGGGGCGTGTATGCGCTCGTTGTGGTGAATGCGCTTGTCAGCGTCGTCATGATTGCATGCAAACTCGCCATAGTTCGCGTGAGGACCGATGCAAGGGTTGATTTTTCGTATTGGAAAGCAAGTGAAGCCAAGGAACTCGTTGGGTTCTCCGCTTGGGTGACGGTCACCCAAGTCTGTGCAAGGCTCATCTTTGCTGTGATGCCGTCGATTATCGCCATGACGGCCGATACGGCTGAGGTCGCCCTGTTCGGTTTGGCATCCTCGCTCGAGGGCTACGTGTACACGGTGGCAAGCGCTCTCAACGGCATGTTCATGCCAAAAGTCTCTCGTTCCCTTGCGGGGGCCGACGAGGGTCTTCAACACATGATGACCAGGGTGGGGCGCATACAGCTCTATATTATCGGTTTCATTTTTGTTTGCTTTGCTGCGCTGGGTGGCAGGTTTGTTAACTGCTGGATGGGGCCAGGATACGACGCTCTATGGCCGTGCGCGCTCCTGCTTATCGTGCCGAGCCTCATTGAGCTGCCGCAGCTCATCGGTGTCACTGCGATTACAGCTTCGGGGAACGTGCAGGCCAAGGCTCTTGTCTACATTGCGACGGCTTTGACCAATGTTGCCCTCGGTCTGGTTTTGACGCGGTTTATCGGGGCGTTCGGCGGTTGCATCTCCATCTGTGTTGCCTATTTCCTGAGAACTTTCGGGGAAAACCTGATTTATCGCAACCAGCTCGGGATACGGCTCGGGGTCTTTTTCCGCGACACGTTTGGTCGTTGGACGGGAGCTGCCGTCCTGACGCTTGCCGTTGGGCTTGCCGCCTCACGGGTCGTCCCTGTTTCTGGTTGGGCGGGCTTCATCGCATGCGGGCTGGTCATGTTCGTGGCATATGCCGTGCTTTTGCGGGCTTTTGTCATTAACGACTACGAAAAGGCGTTGGTAACCGGGCTGCTTCGCGCGGTGAGAGTCCGGATGTGAGCGGTGCGATGTTGATCTTTGGAATCCGTTTCTACTACGCGCTGCCAGTGCTGCGCGACAAGGAGGTTTGCGATGGCTGAGGCCAACGAGGACGGGCGCGAGTACCTCACGCTCGAAGAAATCCAAGACGAGCTGCTCTCTATGTTGAAGGTGGCGGGGCCGTGGCTCTTGGGGCACGGTATCCGCTACAGCCTATCCGACGGGTCGCTACTGGGCGCGGTGCGCCACAAGGGGTTCATTCCCTGGGACGACGACCTGGATATTTACATGCCCAGGCCCGACTATGAGAAGTGGCTGTCGTTGGCTGAAGAGTTCAAGGCTGCGACGGGCTTTGGCATCAGAACTTGTCGCGACGGGTCGTATCACTACCCGTTCTCGAAGATACTGAACCCCACTATCCGCGCCCAGGAAGTCTCCGTCGATGGCGTCTACGACGGCTATCTGTGGATAGACGTGTTCCCCATAGACGGCGTGCCCGATGACGTGGGCGAATACGAGAGGCTTGTTCGGTGGCGAAGGCTTCGGGAGAAGATGATCAACCTGGCGCTTACCAAAGGCAGCCGCAATAAGGTAAAGGCCGCCGTCAAGGCCGTGGTACAGCCCGTGTTCAAGTTGTTCGTAGACCCGGCAAAGTTGACGAGGCAGATCGACGAGCGCTGTAGACAGCTTCCGTTCGAGTCTGCCGCTCGCGTCGCGTGCCCCGCCTACGGCATCACTTTTGCGGGCAAGTCCATCCCCCGCGAGGGCTTCGAAAGGACGGTGATGCTGCCCTTCGGTGACACGGAGCAGCCGTGCATGTCGTGCTGGGACGAGTACCTCACCAAGAGCTACGGCGACTACATGCAGCTGCCTCCCGAAGAAAAGCGTTGGCATCACCCGCAAAAAACATGGCGTGTCAAGGCAAAGGAAGGGAGATAGAGATGCCAGAGAAGCCCATATTCCTGTTCGATTTGGATTCAACCATAACCAAGCAGGAGATCCTGCCGAGCATCGCGGCCTCGGTCGGAAAGGGACAGCAGATGCGCGAGCTGACGGAGCGGTGCATGAGCGGCAGCCTGCCGTTCCGCGAAAGCTTCCTGTCCCGCGTGGAGCTGCTGAAGGACGTGCCGGTCTCGCAGGTCGTCGAGTCCATCGCGGAAATTCCCATCCACGAGGAGCTCTGTGCGTTCATGCGCGCCCACAGGGGTCGTTGCTTCGTGGTGACAGGCAACCTCGACGTGTGGATCTCCGGCCTCATGGAGCGCATAGGCATGGCGGGCGCCGTCTACTGCTCGCGGGGCATCGTCTCGGGCGACAGTCTGCTGGGCGTGGCGAGCGTCATCGACAAGCGCCTGACCGTGGAGCAGTTCGTGGGCCCGCTCGTCGCCGTGGGCGACGGCAGCAACGACGCCGACATGATCTCCATGGCGCAGGTCGGCATCGGCTTCGGCGGTGTGCGCCACATCGCGCCCTCGGTTCTGGAGGTCTGCACACATGCGTTTTACGAGGAAGGACGTTTGGTCCAGTTCCTCGGGCGCCTGGATTAGGGAGGGACAATGCCGGTTTCTAAGACGGTCGTGATTAGTTGCGCGGGCATGGGCAAGCGCCTGGGCCTCGGCACTTCAAAATGCCTGGTGGACGTAGACGGAACCCCGTTGATCATTCGCAACCTGCGTATGCTCGACGGCGTGGATGACGTGCGTGTCGTGGTGGGCTTCCAGGCCGAGAAGGTCATCGAGGCCGTGACGGCTTACCGACGTGACGTGACGTTCGTCTTCAATCACGACTATGCGCACACCAACACGGGCGACTCCGTGAAGCTTGCGGCCGAATACGCCAACGACTACGTTCTCACTATTGACGGCGACCTGCTGCTGCACCCGGACGACATGAGAAAGATCATCGAGGCCGACGGCGAGTTCGTCGGGGTCACGGCCCCGGGGACGGACAACCCGGTTCTCGCCGAAGTGGACGGCGACCGGGTTGTCGGCTTCTCGCGCGAACACGGCTCTTATGAGTGGACGGGTGTGACGCAAGTGAGGTCCGA
>CAKUKJ010000202.1 GCA_934662525.1 uncultured Coriobacteriales bacterium
CCATGATGCCCGCCGCAAACCCCGTGAGTCCGCGCTGCACATGCTCGTGCAGTTCTTGCCGCATGAAGATGACGCATGCGGCGCCTAACACCGTCCCGGCAAACGGTATTCCTATGCCCCACGCAAGCGTGGCGATGTTCGACCAATCCATGCGACCTCCCAACGGGCGAGGAGCAAAGGGCGTCGCCCATAAGTAAGATTAAACAAACTATTATGTAGTATACGGCCGCTTTGGCGTGGGTTGACGCACGTCTTGCATATACGCCGATATCGCATGGATGTCGCTCGGCCTTCGCTGTGGGTTTGCTGCTCGAGAGGAACCTTGGCAAAGTGACCTTTCTCTCAGCGGGCGCTATACTCTCATGGACTATGTATAGAACGGAATCGAAGCGAAAGGAACCACCATGCGTATTTGCGTCACCGCTGAGACCGACGGGGGCATGTCCGCCCCGCGCTGCTCGCATTTCGGCCGCACGCCCTACTTCGCCTTTATCGACGTTGCGTCCGACAACTCGCTTGCCTTCGTCAAGGCCGTGAAGAACGACGCCCACGAGAAGGGCCACGGTGCCATCGTCGATCTTATCAAGGCCAACGGCGCCGACGCCATCGTCATCGCCAACATCGGTGCCCCCATGCTTGAGAATTTGAAGCAGGCCGGTTTGGCAACTTATCAGAACAAGGAGGAGACCACGGTTGAGGGTGCCGCTCGCGCATTCGCGGAGTGCCGTGTGACGGCCGCCCAAGGCCATGGCGGCTGCAGCCACTAAACGAACGTCAAATTGTCCGCTGGCGAACTCTAAGTCTCGCTATGCAACAAGGCCCCGCAATTCCGGTGCCCAAACGGGCCGGGTTGCGGGGCCTTGCGTTGTCAATGCGCATGCGCGCCGGATTTAGAGGGGCTTAGTACGCATCGTCTTCCCAGCGACCCCCAGAGTAGCGGTCCTCCTGATAGTTGCCGCTTGCAAAGTTGTGGTCGCGGGTGCGCTTGGGATAGCGGCGGTAGAGTTCCTCGGGTTCGCCGCCGCCTGCGGGCGTGCTGATGACGCGCGAGACGAAAATGTCGCGCTTGCGGTAGTTGAAGTCCGCCATGGCGCGCACGACCTCGCCGTTCTCGACGAATTCGGTCATCAGCACGTGATGCACGTATCCGTCGGGGTCGTATTCGATGGTAGCGGCGAGGCTGCCGGGCTGACCAGGCTTGTCGGTGGTCTCCAGGCGCAGGTGGACGGGCGCCGCCGGCGGCACGCCTTCTTCCTCGTTGGGGATAATCTCAACGCGCGTGAAGCCGTAGCCCTTCTCGCCGACTCCCATGTAGAGTGCACCTATCTCGCCGAACTGGAATCCCGAGAGCTCGCGTGCCTCCCCAAGCAGCATGTTCACATATTCGGTTGCCTCGACAAGCTCATGCGCGAGCTCGTTGGTCTTGTCGGGCTCTCCCTCGGCAAAGGGGAACGCATAGACGGTCTTAAACCCGCCCTTCTTGCGGCGCGACGTCATCACGGGCAGCATGCCCTTTACGCCGAAGGGGAAGTTGGCGTCGTTGTCGACCGTCACGTCGATGGAGCGCTCGGCGCCCAGCTCGTGCCGTTCGCTGCCGTACATGTCGTTTGCGCCGATGAATTCCAAGGTCGCTCCTTTTCCCGAATGCGGGCGGTTCGTTGAGTGGGTCAAGTATAGCGTGCGGTGCGTGTGCGTGCGCCCAGACTACTCCTGCCTGTCCCCCTGCTTCGCGCCGTCCTCATCGGCATCTGTGCCCATTTCGGCAAGCAAGCCGCGCAGCTCATCGAGGGAGAAGGTGTACTTTTTCGCGCAGAAGTTGCAGGCGACCTCCACGGGCTCGCCTTCGTCGATGAGCTTTTGGAGCTCATCTTTGCCCAGCGAGATGAGCATGCGCTCGGTGCGCTCGTGGCTGCAGTTGCAGGCGAACGAGCAGGGGCTCACCTCAAGCGGCTCGAAGTCGAGGCCCTCGAGCACGCGTTCCAGGATGTCGACGGGCGTCAGGCCGTCGTCGAGCAGCTTGGTGACCGAGTGCAGCCCGCTCAGGTTGGCCTCGAGCTTGGAGAGCGCCTCCTCGGAGCAGTCGGGCATGGCTTGCACAATGAAGCCGCCTGCCTGCTTCACCGACAGGTCGATGTCCACAAGCACGCCCACGCCCACCGAGGTGGGGATCTGCTCGCTCTGCACGTAGTAGGCGCTGATGTCGTCGCCTATCTCGCCGGTGAACAGGTCGAGCTGGCTGCAGTAGGGCTCGCCCCATGTCGTGTCTTGGATAACGGTGAGGCTGCCTTGGCCCACAGCGCCTGCCACGTCGAGCTTGCCCTGGTCGTTAAGTGGCAGCCACACGTCGGGGTTGCCTGCGAAGCCCTTCACGTGGCCCTGCGAGTCGGCGGTCACCGTGAGGCTTGCGATGGGGCCGTCGCCCTTGACGATGAGGCTCAGAAGCTCGCCGGGGTCCTTGAGCATCGAGCCCATCATGGCGCCGGCTGTGAGGAGGCGCCCCAGCGCGGCGGTCACAACCGGGCTCGTCTGATGCGCGTCGCGGGCGAACTGCACGATGCGCCTCGTCGTTGTGGCAAACGCGCGGATCTCGCCCGCGCCCGCCGTCCCGCGCACCACGTAGTCGGTATCGCCCAGCGCCTCGATTTGCGCGTTCAGCTCGTTTGTGGTCATGACGCTCTCCTATCCTTCATCATAGCGTTTGCGTTTTCGCAAGGCTTGATGTGTCCCTATCGTTTTAACGGCCACGCATTATACAGGCCCATACGTGGAGCCGTTGTGGGTGGATGTCGTATGCGGGAGGCGTTTACGCTCCAACGAACGACGCGCGTCTGGATGGTTCTGGCGTCGGGTAGCGTTTGTGGCTGCTGATATGCCCGGGCGGCCTTCGGTACGAATGGACCGACTTGCCGTTCTCACACATGCGTCTGCATACGCGCCCGAAGCATCTCAACCAGCTCTTGACGCCCATGCGCATCGGTCTTGGCGTAGATGTTGCGCAAATGCGTGCGCAGCGTGCTTTCGGTGATGCAGGCGACCTCGCAGATTGTGGCGTTGTCGTTGCCTTGGAGCACGAGCAGCGAGATTTCGCGCTCGCGCTCCGACAGGGGGAGGCCGGCGCAGAGCCGCGCCATGTCTGCAAGCGTAAGTGCCGTCACGTTTTCTGTAGGAGACTCTTGGAACACCCGATCGGCGTTTGGCTGATCCTCTTCGGTCTCAATCCGCTTGACGACGTCTCCGTCTTCAAGCAAGAACATCGATACGAGAACGGTGACGCCGATGATTGCCGAGGCGGTTGCCACGAGCGGCAGCGTCGACAAGTCCAGCTTGGCGCAAAGCAACTCACCTGCTGTGCTGCATGCAGTGAGGGCGATTTGACCCAGGGCAAACACGAACGCCCCGCCTCTGGGGTCGTGCTCTGCGATGCGCCCCCACAGCGTCCAAGTGAACACGCGGAAAAATGCCCAGGCCCCGCCGATGGCCAGAGCCTCGTAATGCTGACTACCCGGTTCCAGAACGAGCGTGAGAAGCAGGCAGCCAATGACGAGCGGGGTGATGAGGCGATAGAGTCGTGAAAAGCCCCCGATGCGTCCTCTGCCCAGACGGGCCACGCACGCGATTGCAAGGCAGGTGAAGATGCCGGCGATAAGCGTATACAGCTCGGTCGACACCGTCGTCTTGGTCTCGGAGAGATGATTGGCGGCTATGAACACCGCGCCCAGGGCCCCTGTTGCGACAAAGGGTTTGAGGTTGGCCCATGCGTGCGGGTTGGCCGTTGCCCGGCCGCCACGCCAGGCCCCCGCCGCTTCGGTTTCATGCACGCCGTCGACCTCGCCTCGCAATGTGACAAGCGCGACTCCCGACAGCAGGGGCAGCACGGGCCTCAGCAGCAGGGCCGCTTCAGGGGCAAGGTTCGCCTCAATCAGGCAGATGCCAAACGACAGCGCATAGCCGCCCGCCGCGCAGGCCAGCATATGTGTTGCCCCGCAAAGGCTGAGCAACTCTCCCCATAGCACGACGAGCCCGGCGCTTGTGGCGAACAGCAGCCTGCCGATCACGACGCCGCCCAGACGGGCCTCCTCGCCGACCCAGCCGCTGAGGTAGAGAGTCGCCGTGCCGAGGGCCGGTCCAAGGCACGAAATCCAAACGAGCCAGCGACATTCGACAAGCATGCCCGGCCTGCGCCGCGCAAGGAAGCCGAATCCCGCCAACAAGCACAGGAGAAGCGCCGTCGCCGCATAGCCCCAAACGTCGAGGGCCTCTCGAACGCCGGCCAAGGGGGCGGGGAAGAGCGTCGGTGAGATGTCGATGGTCTGCCAGCCCAAATAGCAGCCGATGCCGATGGATGTGAGAACGCGCGCGGCTGGGCTCAGAAGGGGCCGACAGGCGTCTGCGTGGCCGTTCTTGACAACGACCCCGCAAGAACGGCCTGTTTGTTGCTCGTTTGCCGATTCGTGCATCTCGATAGGTCCCTCCGGCTTGTGCTGGGAGCTGAAAAACGTCAAATGCCCAGTTTACGGCTTTGTCGCAAATGCAATACCTCACAGTCTACCTCACATGAGGATGTGGCGTACCTCATAGTTTCGCGCGGTTTCGACGCCGAGACGTATGGTGCGAATGCGCCCGGGCGGCAATGATGCATGTTGTTCGACCGACGCGCATCTTCGTCGGCAACGTCTTCGGCTTGGGCCGCGCGCCCATCAAAACAAGGAGGAGTCATCGTGAACGATAACGCCCTGAACCGCCGTTCCTTCGTCGCCCTTTCCTGCGCAGCGGCTGGAGCCCTTGCGGCTGCGGGCGTGGCTTCCGCCCATGCCGACGAGGTCGTCTCTTCTGCCCGCGCCCTCGGCGACGTCGACGTCAACTTCGCCGAGGAAGTCGAGGTGCTTGTCGTGGGCGCCGGCCTTTCCGGCATGATGGGCGCCTGGGAGATCGCCTCGGCGGGCCATCAGGTGCTCATCGCCGAGCAGAACGGATTCCTCGGCGGTGACGCCATCTATTCGGCCGCTTGCATGATGTGCACCACCGCCGAGCTCACCAAGGAGGAACGCCCTGAGAAGTATATGGACGAGGCCACCATCCGTGAGCGGTTTGCCCCTTACTACGACAACGAGCTCGCCCTCGACAAGCTCGTGGAGAACCAGATGTGGGCAGGCAAGTGG
>CAKUKJ010000203.1 GCA_934662525.1 uncultured Coriobacteriales bacterium
GATGGAGCCCGTCAGCAGCAGTGTCACAGCCGTGGCCGTCAGGCGCTTGGTGGGAACTTTGCGATACAGAAAACCCGTGACGGGAACCATGATGGCGGCCACAAGCATATAAGCGGTGGAAATCCACTGCACGGTGCCCGCGCCCACCTCGAAGTCGGTCATGATGGGTGTGAGGGCGACGTTCAAAAACGTTTCATTGAACGTGGCGAGAAACGCGCACCATGCGGCAACGAGAAGCACCGCCACAGGGTTCTTGCAGGTAGATTGAACAGGTCTTGTCGATGACATTGGGTCGAACGGCTCCGTTTCCGTAAGGCCTATCCAGGACGCGCACGAAAACATCATCAGGCAGAACGGCATCTGCCTGATGGAGCGGTTGTTCGGTTGTCGCGGCCGGGACTGGCCGTCTTTCTGGGTCACTAGCCCTGAGGCAGGCGAGCCCAGCTTGCGAACGCGCATGTTAGCGCAAAAAAGCCAGGCTTTGTAAGCGTTCGTTTTGCGGTTTTCTCCTATAAGAATTATGTAAATCTAACTTAAATGCAGCGCCATCAAGCTAGCTTGCCGCCCTTTCACCAACGCACTCGGCACGGGCAAAGTTTGCGAAATCCCGCGCGATGGGGGCAACTGGGGATTTTTCCGCAAACGACACACCGACTTTCCACATGGGAGCGTCATCGCCCTCCAACGGGATATGGATATAGGCCGGTGTTCCAAAATCAAGCTCGGCACCGTGCTCCTCAACGATAACGCCACCGTGCCCCGAGCGCATCATGCTCGTAGTGAGCGCAGTGTCCGGGTTGCCGTATGCAAGCGTTGCGGTAGGCACATGAGACTCCAGGTAGGGCGCAAGCGTTCGCTCGACCGAGTTGGCCGGGTCGATACCAAAGATTGTCTTTCCCGCAAGAGCCTCAAGATGCAGATGCATCGCCTGCGAGCGTGAACAAAGGCACGTTCCCCGCTCGCCCAAACCCACCAGCTCGGCATCGTCAAAAGCAGCATAAGAAAACACGATAACGAGACGGCTTGCAAAAATGGGTTCGTAGCAAAGCCCGGCCTGGGGACTTTGGCCGCAGCCGCCCGAACAAGAGGAGCAGGCTGCGCTCGAAGCGCAGAAAGGCCCTGCGACAACTGCATCCGCAGCGCCTTTCTGCAGGGACTCTCGTGCGGCGCGAGGCGGCAAGATATCCGATTCAACCCGCACATTGGGACGAGCTTGGGCGTAAGCTCCAATGAGTCCTGCGGGCAACGTGAGCGCGGCGTTTGCCTCTACGGCCAGGCGAATCGAACCGGCCTGACCACTGGCAAACCGCACTGAAATTGCCGACACCTCATCGAGCTCGTCAAGTGCGCGGCAAACGTGCGGATAGGCGGCGTCGGCAAGAACAGTAGGCACCACGCCGCGGGCTTTACGCACAAACAACCTCCCAAGCTCGGATTCCAAACGCAAAATGGTTTTGCTGAGAGCCTGACGAGAGATGAAGCAGGACTGCGCGGCCCCAGTGAGGGAGTGCTTTTCATATGCGGCTTTGAAAACTTCCAGGTCATGGATGTCCACGGCGCTCCCCCATCCCAAAACGCACTGTTTCAGCCCCCCACCGTTCCCCATGCGGCATGAGACACATTGTACTCCTGACTCATATGCACAACGTTCTGAAGCCATCGGCGAGAGGCAGGCGCGGGCAACAGGGATACGGTATGATTTCAGCTCACGATAGCGACGCGTCGCATATGCGACGTAATCTGGAAGGTCGACAAGCATGGCACACGGTATCGCCGCGCTCAGTTCTGAGCGCCACTACATGGGCTCGTTCACGAGTGGCAGCTTCGCCACCGACCGCAACGTGCGCCCCGACTATGACACGCGCCCCAACGCCGAGACCCTTGCTCGCTGGGAGGCCAACGAGCCTGCCAACCGCGCACGCTACCTGCGTGAAAACGACGCCCTCGGCCTGGTCATCGACTGTCGCGAGGCCAAGGAGGAGCTTGCCCTCATCGACGCGCGACTCGGCGCCCTGCAGGAGGAGCTGAGTCGCGAAGGCCACGTCGACGACGGCAAGGCAACCGCCTTGCGCGAGACGGTCACTCTGCTTGAGGCACGCCGCGCCCAAGTGCTTTGCGATAGACAAGGCCTCTCCTCCCAGCTTCGCTCCCTTGGCATCTCCCCCAAGCAGGAGGCTCAAATTTGGCGCGAGTTCACTCGCAGAGAAGCAGCTGTGGACTAACGCGCGGCGCTGCGTCGCGAGAGCATTAGCACTCGTCCCCTGTCGTTAAGGCCCGTCAAAGCGCGCGGAGGCCGGATTTCGACTTCGTGGTACCTGCCTCGCGCTGCCGATACTGTGAATTGCGGCCTTCGATATCTTGCCTGCATGCTATGTTGCCGCAATACCTGTAATGTCATCACATTGGATATATCAATATCATCCGCAATCAAAGGAGAGGCATCATGAACGCCGCGTCCAAAACGCTCGCCCAGATGAAGAAGGCAAACAAGCTCGTCCAGCTCGCATTCCACAAGAACGGCCCCAAAAGCTTCAAGCGTGGCCAGGGCCTGCTGCTCAACGCCCTGCGCAACAACGACGGCACGCTGACCCGCGACGAGCTCATCTGGATTTGCGGCTGCGACCGCAGCGAGCTCAAGGGCGTGGTGAAGAAGGCCGTGCGCAACGGGTATGTCACCTTTGAGAACGACGAGGAGCACGGCTACTCCGTGAAGCTTACCGAGCTGGGACGTACCCTGGCCGAGAAGCGCGCCGCCGCCAACGACCGCACGGCCGAGGAGGTCGCCTCCTGCCTTACGGCCGAGGAGATGACCCAGCTTGACGCCATCACCGAGAAGATCATCCTCGGTTGCAAGGCCCAGGGCATCTGCGGCAAGAAGAAGGGCCACAAGCCCAACTGCACTGCGGATTGTTAGACCCTTCAGATCAACTGGTTTCTCTGATCAGACAAACTGGCTGATACCGCCGCGAAAGTGGGGTTCGCCTACCGTGATTTTCAACGTCTGGATGCTCAACAAGCACCCAGACGTTCTTCTTGAATGCAGCTTTCCAGCATGACATAGCGAAATGCCTGCTAGATGGGTTTTGTGCAGGGCCTTAGCCCTCTGGCAACTCAAACGCTGCGATTGCTTGGTAGACAGCACGGTAGGCGAACTCCGATTTCGCGGCAAGACCTCCGACTTTCATCGCCCGGCTGTCGCATCAAACCCTTTCAAGCCCCGGCGGCTCGGTGGGAACGGCTCCTTGCAGCCAGCCATGGGAGAACCCGCGAGGCAAGACCAAGGGCATGCGCGGATGAATGGGGAGCACATCCGGGCTGGCGGGAATCGTCACGATGGAAAAGCGGTCGCCCTCGTACACGCCTGCCATAAGGAACACGGGCATCCCCGCAGCACGGAACAGGACGTCGCCCTGCGCAGAAGGCTCCCAAAACCCACGGGATGGCACCATGCAACGCCGTGCGCGGCCCCAGAACCCGCCGCCGCTGCGCTCCTGCCCCAACAGCTTCTCGATACGCGTGTTAAAGACAGGCTTGTTTTCACCAGGCAGCGCAAAGCCCCAGGAGAGCATGCGGCACTCCATACCGCCCGCAGCGCCTACGATGACGGGGACGGTGCCGTTGGGCCACACAGGTTCGGCAGGCTCCCCTTTAGGAAAGCCAGCTCGGCCGCCCGCCCTCCAAGAGGCAAGCGCCGCGTCGGCCTCGTTTTCTGATATCGGTTGAAACTGATGCATGCAAGGCGCTCCCATCCGCAGGTGTTGGAGGGCACCTATGATACTGAAAAGGCGGACTGCCCGGGTAATCCCAAACAGCCCGCCTTAGCGATGTATGGCGTTCAGTTGCCGTATCGGAGCCTACTTGCCGATGTACTCCTTGGCGGCTTCTTCAGCCATACGGCCGGAGTTGATTGCCCAAGAAGCGCAGGAACCGGCCGCGATACCGGCGTCGTAGGCGTCGCCGTAGAATCCGCCGGCGTCCATGCCGCCCATGTACAGGCCGGGAATGACCTGACGCTCCTCGTCGAGGGCCTCGCACTTCGTGGTGACCTTGATGCCGCCGACGGTGCAGAAGTAGCCGTTCTGGACCTCGAAGAGGTAGTAGGGACCCTCTTCGTCAACCAGCGGAATCATGAACTCGTCGGCCTTGTCGAACTGCGTGTCCTTGCCTGTCTCGCACATCTCGTTGTACTTCTCGACGGTGGCAGTGAGCTTGTCAGGATCGAGCCCGGCGGCGCTTGCCAGGTCGGCGACGTTGTCGGCGACCCAAATGTGCTCGTTACCCTCATCGATGAGCTCCTGCAGGTCGTCCTTGAGGGTGGTCAGCGGGATGCCCGTCTCGCAGTACACGCCCACCTGCAGCTGCACGCCCTCGGCCTCATACTGGTCGATGAACTTCTGCGTGAGCATGGTGTAGACGGTCTTCTGGCTCTTCTGGGCCATGCCGGCAAACGGGAAGTTGCGGTGGAACATGTCCTCGGCCACGAAGCGGTCACAGTTTTCGTTAATCCACAGCACGGGCTGCAGCGACGTGGCGGCCTGGACGGGCGTGCCATAGGTGGTGCCATACAGGATGGGGCCATACCAGGCGGCGGTGCCAGGTGCGGGGGCCATCATGGCGCCGGCATGGCGAGCCATGCGGATGCCGTCGCCCTCGCGGCCGCTTGTGGTGCCGGCGGCGCAGATCTTGGCCGGATCGACCTCGCAGAGCTGCTTCATCATGTTGTCGTTGTTGGCGTAGCCGCCAGTGCCGATGATGACGGCCTTGGCGTTGAACTGGATGACCTTGCCGTCCTTGTCAACGGCCAGCACGCCCGTCACGGCGCCGGACTCGTCGACGACGAGTTGCTTGGCCGGGGTCTCGAAGCGGATGTCGAGGCCGATTTCCTCCGCGTGGGCGATGAAGCTCACCATGAACTGGGCGCCCAGGCCCTTGGAGCGCTCGCCGGCGTAGAGATGCCAGGTGGGGTCGGACTCGCCCAGGGCAACGACCTCCTGGAAGCCCACGCCCTCCTTCTCGAGCCAGTCGATGGTCTCGGCGGTCTTGTTGAAGAACGCACGGTAGAGCTCGGGGTCGGGAACGTAGTGGTGATAGGTCATGAGGCGGCCGATGATCTCCTCGACGTCGATGTCGTAGCCGGCCTCCTTCTGCCAGTGCGAGCC
>CAKUKJ010000204.1 GCA_934662525.1 uncultured Coriobacteriales bacterium
CATCAAGGAGGAGATGCTCGAGATCAAGAGCAAGTACGCCGACGCCCGCCGCACCGAGATCAGCCATGAGGGCACCAAGGAGCTCAACGTCGAGGACCTCATCGCCGACGAGGACATGGTCGTCACCATCACGGCCTCCGGCTACGTCAAGCGCCTCCCTGTGGCCACCTACCGCTCGCAGAACCGCGGCGGCAAGGGCATGCAGGGCGTGAACCTCAAGGAGAACGACTTCGTCGACCGCATCTTCGTGGCCTCCACCCATGAGTACGTGCTGTTCTTCACCAACAAGGGCAAGGTTTATCGCCTCAAGGTCCACGAGCTGCCGCTTGCGAGCCGCACGGCCCGCGGCACGGCCATCGTGAACCTGCTGCCGCTCGAGGAGGGCGAGACCGTCGCCGCAGTCGTGAACACGCGCGACTTCCCCGAGGACGACTATTGGTTCTTCGCCACCCGCGAGGGCATGGTCAAGAAGACCTCGATGGCCGAGTTCGCCAAGTCGCGCCGCGACGGCATCATCGCCATCCTGCTGCGCCCCACCGACGAGCTCATCGCCGTGCGCCGTGTGCACGAGGGAGACAAGATCATCCTGGTGTCCGACGCCGGCAAGGCCATCAAGTGGGACGAGTCCCAGGTGCGTCCCACCGGCCGCAACACCATGGGCGTCAAGGGCATCGCGCTCACCGACGGCGCGAAGCTGCTCTCCATGGAGACGACCAACGGCAACGGCGACCTGTTCGTCATCACGGAGAAGGGCTACGGCAAGCGCACGCCCATCAGCGAATATCCCGAGCAGAACCGCGGCGGCCAGGGCGTCTACACCATTCAGATGACCGTGAAGAAGGGCCTGCTCGCCGGCGTGAAGGTCATCGGCCCGCAGCACGAGCTCATGATCGTGTCGGCCGACGGCGTCGTCATCCGCGTCCGCGCCAACGACATCTCCAAGCTTGGCCGCTCCACCCAGGGCGTCCGCATCATGGACGTTGCCGACGGCGACAAGGTCATGGCCGTGGCGCGCATGCGCCCCAACACCAAGGCCAAGGCGGCCCAGCTTTCCGGCCAGGGCACGCTCGACCTCAACGCCGTGACCGACGGCGGCCTCGACGAGGTCGACCTGGGCGACGGCGAAGAGGGCAGCGTCGACGAGGCCTTGGAGGCAGGGGAGTAAGGTAGACCTGCGCTTTAACGCTTTAAGGATGTGCAACAAGAAGACCCCCTGCGAAGGGGGTCTTCTTGTATCTGGCTGTCTATTTGGAACGCAACAGCAGGTTAGATCGCGAAGTCCTCGGGGTTCAGGCGTTCCACAAAGGTATGGAACTCCTCCTGCATGGCCTTTTGCGCCTCTTTGGGCACGTTTACCCAGGCGGGGAACCCGGCTGAGGCCATCACGGTGTCATCGACATAGATAGGGGCCTGCGCGCGCACGGCCAAGGCAATTGCGTCGGAGGGACGTGCGTCGATGGAGACCTCGTCGCAGATTCGTTTGATATGGACGCTCGCAAAGAACACGGTTCCCGTCACCTTGTCGATTGAGATATGGCTCACGCGTCCGCCAAGTTGGGCGATCGTCGCATTGAGCAGGGCATGCGTCATGGGGCGGCTTGCGGTGTCAGGGCTCAGCGCGCGTCCGATGCAGGCGGCCTCGACGGGCCCGATGCAGATGGGCAGGATGGAGTCGCGACCCTGCTCGCCCTGCGCCGGCCGCAACAGGATGAGGCTTGTGCCTGGAATCGACCCCATTGAGACGGTCTCTAGATTCACGCGTATCACTGCTGGTCCTCTCACGATGTTTCACGGGAAACATTGTAGCCTTTCGTGTGGGGGCAGAGTTATGAAGATGCCTTCATAACCTAAATTCGTTGTTGACGAAACAGTAAAAATGAGAGTATAGTTATCAACGCGTTGTGAGGGCCCGTAGCTCAGTTGGTCAGAGCGTCCGGCTGATAACCGGGAGGTCACAAGTTCGAACCTTGTCGGGCCCACCATTTACTTGGTAATAAACGCCTCAGCGTGAGCCGAGTCGCCGCTGGGGCGTTTATTTTTATTAGCGGGGATGTAGCTCAGCTGGGAGAGCGCGGGCTTTGCAAGCCTGAGGTCGTGGGTTCGAACCCCATCATCTCCACCATCGAATTGAGCGGGTCGGACGGGGAAACCTGGCCGGCCCTTTTTGTTGTATCTGGCGTATGAAGGGGAGCCGACCACATGAACCGCTTCGAGGCCCTGCACGCCCTCGGCTTGGAGGAGGGCGCAAGCGACGAGGACATCACGATGGCGCTCTATGGCCTCGAGAAGGCGGCTGCACAGTTTGACTTCTCCGACATTCCACCGCTCACCAAACGCGTTGACCATTGCTTTGCCACCGCGCGCGACGCCAAGAAGTTTCTTCTCAACGCCCGCAACCGCAGCGCTGCGAGGCAGGTTGAGTCAATCGGCGCCGCCCGCAAGGGAAAGGTGCGCGTGACGGCGCTTGCCGAGAAGCAGGCTCGCCTCAAAGGTCTTGAGCAGCTGCGCCAGCAGGTCTGCATCTACCTGGGCACCCAGCAGGAGGCGCGGCGCAACTCCATCATCGTGTTAATCGGCTGCGTCGTGGTCGGGTTTGTGGCGCTGCGCTACATCCGCCTCATGATGGCCCGCATCGCCGTCTTCACCGCGCTCGCCATCGTGGCCGTGGTTGGCTCAAGCGTCCTGACGCGCGCAATCCTCACCATCCGCAAGGTTCGGGTCCATATCTTGGACGTCGACGATGCCATCGCTCGCTACAAGAAAGACCTCGGGATCGATGACGAGGAGGAGTCGGCAGACCGCCCCAAGGCCCTGGAGCCTGGAAATGACGCCGCTGCCCTCGACGCCGCCCTTGAGCCCGACGTCATCGAAGACAAGGAGGGGGCGCGATAATGTCCGCGACTGATTGCGATATCCAGGAGGATCGAACCTCCCCCGAGCCCATCAGCCCCGAGCTCGACGACCTTACCTGTGCGCTCATCGACTATGCATTGGGCGAGCTTGCCGAGAACGGTGAGTTGTCGGTGAGCTTGGCGGCCTTGGACGGCCGGGGAAACTCCACCCTTCTCTCCTTCGACGATGAGGATTTCGAAGAGAGCATCGCCGAGGCACGGTCCCGTGTGAGGGCTTGCGCGGCCGATTCAAAAAAGCTCGATGGCCTTGAGGGGCCTTGTGTGCGCTATGCGATTGCCTACGACGGCGCCATCGATGAGGACGGTCAGCAGGGGTATGTCCCGGCCCTCATCGTCGAATATGGCGAGCATGGCTTATCGCAGGGCTACTCGGCCTATCTCACCTATGAAAACCCCGGAGATGCGCAAAACTTTGTGTGCTCCGACGTTGCACCCGCCGGTGTGGTGGAGTTGCTCGTATAGAACTCGCTATTCTTGTCACATGCACGAACTTCCGTCTGAAAGGTTGAAAACCATATGCGCCAGGAGCACTTGAGAAACGTTGCAATCATCGCCCACGTCGACCACGGCAAGACCACGCTGTGCGACAAGCTCCTGCGTGCGACGGATGCCTTCCGTGCCAACCAGGAGGTTCAGGATCGCATCCTCGACTCCAACGACCAGGAGCGCGAGCGCGGCATCACCATCCTTGCCAAGAACATCTCCATCGAGTACAAGGGCGTCAAGATCAACGTCATCGACACCCCTGGCCACGCCGACTTCGGCGGCGAGGTGGAGCGCGTCCTGCATATGGCCGACGGCGCCCTTCTGCTCGTCGACGCCTTCGAGGGCCCCATGCCCCAGACGCGCTTCGTTTTGGCCAACGCCATCTCGGCGGGCTTGTCCATCATGATCGTCATCAACAAGATCGACCGTCCCGGCGCCCGCCCCGAGGCCGCCATGAACGACGTGCTCGACCTCATGTGCGACCTTGGCGCCACCGACGACCAGCTCGCCTTCTCCATGGAGCATGTCGTGTATTGCTCGGCCATGAACGGCTATGCCCGCCTCGATCCCGAAGACGGCAACATGGACATGTACCCGCTGCTCGACATGATCGTCGACGGCCTGCCTGCTCCCGACGTAGATGTCGACGCCCCGCTCGCCATGCAGGTCGTCAACGTCGACCACGACAACTTCCTGGGCCGCATCGGCGTGGGCCGCATCTATTCGGGCACCGTGCACAAGGGTGACAAGATCGCGGTCGTGAAGAACGACGGCGCGACCTCCATGGCTACCGTCAAGACGCTCTTCACCTTCGACTACCTGGGTCGCAAGGAGTGCACCGAGGCTCAGGCCGGCGACATCGCCGCCGTTGTGGGCGCCGACGGCACCGACATCGGCGACGTCTACACCGACCCCGAGAACCCCCAGCATCTCGAGCCCCTGCACGTTGACCCGCCGACCCTGTCGATCATCTTCGAGGCTTCCACCTCCCCGCTCGTGGGTCGTGAGGACCAGAACAACATCGTGGGCGCCCGCCAGCTCAAGGAGCGCCTCATGGCCGAGAAAGAGGCCAACATCACGATGTCGATCAACGAGCTGCCCGACCACTCCGGCGTCGAGGTCGCCGGTCGCGGCATCCTGCACCTCACCGTCCTCATGGAGTCCATGCGCCGCGAGGGCTATGAGTTCCAGGTGGGTCGCCCGCGCGTCATCTATCACAAGGACGAGAACGGCAAGCTGCTCGAGCCTTACGAGGAGGCCGTGGTCGAGACGCCTGCCGAGTACGCCGGCAAGGTCATCGAGCAGTTCGGCTTCGTGGGCGGCGTCATGACCAACATGGAGACCTACGACGACCGCGCCAACGTGAAGTTCAAGATTCCCACCCGCGGCCTCATGGGCCTCAAGACCCGCGTGCTCAACGTCAGCCACGGCGAGGCCATGATGTACCACACGTTCCTGGAATACGGCCCCTACGCCGGCGACATCAACGCCCGCAAGAACGGACTGATGGTCTCCATGTCCACCGAGGCGGCCGTGGCGTATGCCCTGGGCACCCTGCAGGAGCGCGGCCAGCTCTTCGTCGAGCCCGGCGACGAGTGCTACGAGGGCATGATCGTGGGCGAGCAGCCCCGCGAGGGCGAGATGGTCGTCAATGTGGCGCGCACCAAGTCGCTCGGCAACCAGCGCTCCTCCACGGCCGACATCGCCGTGCAGCTCACCCCCAAGCGCACCTTCACGCTTGAGG
>CAKUKJ010000205.1 GCA_934662525.1 uncultured Coriobacteriales bacterium
CTCTCCGCCATCGCAATATGGGAAGCAAGTCGTTAAACGAGTGGAACCCATCTATAACAGGCCCGACATGCCACGCAACACCGGCGCGCCGGGCCTGTCTGCCAACGAGGCTCTCGAGTCAAGTCCAAGAGCTTCATTAAGCCTGCAAGAACCACTCGATGTGGCCGCAACGCTTGCAGATAAAGATTGCTGCGCTGCGGTTGGCCCAGTCGAGGTCGAGAAAGGTAAGGCCAGCCGTGTTAAGCTGAGCTTCCGAGCGATCGAACTCTGTGCCTCCGCAATGCGAACACGTGACCTGGCGCCCTGCGATGTCGTATGACCAGTTCTCGTCCATCTCTCGCTTAAAACTCGAAAAGAAACCCATGGCGCGTCCCCCTTCTCAAAAATGCAAGCTCAACGATGCCCCCATTTATACCAAATCGTAGGGCATCTTGCGGGCGAGGGCATAGAAGACGGCGAGGATGGGGGCGGCAATAGGCAGAAACAGGCCCGCGCAGGCAAGCGTCGCCAAGCGCAGGAGGTAGAAGAGGGTGCGCCGAGGCAACGAGCGAGCGCGGCCCTCGCAAGTCATGCGAACAAAGGAACCGCCCGGGGTCTGGCCGGCACGCAACCAAGGAATGACGAGCTCAATCAATAGAAACACGACGATGAAGATCCAGTACGCCCAGCCATCGTTGCCCTCGATTCCGGCAACCCACGCAGCTGCCGCGCTCATGCGGGCATGCGAGGCGGCCAGGGCCTGGGCAAGCACGCCGCTCAACAGGACGCCCGCGCACACGACGCCCCAGGCGGCCACAACGAACGTCATGTCGAGGCAGAACGCGACGGTGCGGCGCACGAGGCCGGGGGATGCCTCGATCGCGCGGCCGTCCGCATCGTCGCGCCGGGTCGGCAGCAGCCAATTGAGCACGGCGGCCATGCACCAACCGATGACGGTGCCGAGCGTGTTGCAGGCCAAGTCGTCGACATCGAAGGTGCGATATGAGTAGGGATAAATCCAAAACAGGCCGGTGAGCTGGGCAGTCTCCACAAAGAGCGACGCCAGGAACCCCAGGACGGTCGCCAGGATGATTCCCTTGCGAAGGCCGCGCCCCACAATGAAGCCGAACGGCACGAAGAACGCGACATTGGCTGCCAGCTGAAGAACCGCCGGCCTTCCGTCGCGGCGAATGTCATCGACAAACGCCCAGAAGTCGAGCTGGGGCGTCGTGCCATAGGTTATGCCCAGGCCGGAATCGCCCGAAGGCAGCGGGTAAAGCGTGAAGCAGACGAGTGAAAGCAGATACAGCACGCTGAGATACGCCCCCACCGCCGACCACAGGCGAAGGCGGCCATCGCGGCGGTAGAGGATGGCAAGGACCGGCAGCGTGAGCACAAGGGATGCGACCGGCCACAAGCCCAGGGCGAGCGCGAACGGCTGGCTGAACCCCGCTAGGAAATGCATACGACGACCTCCGAAAAACTTTGCACCTCAAGCCGGGCGACCTGCTCGGCCTACGCGGCCCACGATAGCGCATGATCGAGGCCCGCAAGGAGCGCGGGCGCCGACGTGACGAAAGCGTTAGCAAGGTTAAGGCCGAGTGAAAGCCCCGGCGAACGACAAGCCGCCCCGAAACCAACCGGGCGTAGAGAGTGGCAGCCCCGCGCACCCTCGTCCACCGCAGCCCAATGAGGCCTTTGACGGGCAATCGCAAACCGATTAAGTTTGCGAACAGATTAAAAGCCCACCAAACCGGAGGTCTTAAGCCTGCTGAGCCGAAATGAGCGGTATAGTTTACCCATCTGCAAGTCGCTCCAACCCGTATCAACCAGAACCACCCGAAAGGCCATGTATGGAATCCGGAGACTTCCTCGTACTTCTGGCGATGATCATCTACTTCATCGTCGTGCTCACCATCGGCTTCGTCTACTCCAAGCGAGCCAACTCCTCCACCTCGGAGTACTTCCTGGGAGGCCGCAAGATCGGACCGTGGTTCACGGCACTTTCCGCCGAGGCGTCGGACATGAGCGGTTACCTGCTCATGGGCCTGCCGGGCCTGGCCTACTTCGCCGGCTTCTCGGAGGCCGGCTGGACGGCCATCGGCCTGGCCATCGGCACGTGGCTCAACTGGAAGATCGTGGCCCAGCGCCTGCGCCAGTATTCCGAGGCCACAGACTCCATCACCGTGTCGGGCTTCTACAACCGCCGCTTCAGGGACGACAAGAACATCGTGGGCACCATCGCCGCCCTCATCACGATGATTTTCTTCTGCGTCTACGTGGGCAGCTGCTTCGTGACCGTGGGCAAGCTCTTCCACACCCTCTTCGGCGTGGACTACGCCACCATGATGGCGCTGGGCGCGTTCATCGTCTTCCTCTACACGATGGTGGGCGGCTACCTCTCCGTCGTGGCGACTGACTTCATGCAGGGCTGCCTCATGTTCTTCGTGCTCATCATGGTACTCGTGGGCTCCATCACTGCGGCCGGCGGCGTGGAGAACACCGCCGCGTTCCTGTCTGACATCCCCGGGTTCATCTCCGCCACGATGGCCTCCACACCCGTGCTCGGCGCAGACGGCACCCAGCTCGTGGAGGCCGGCGCGCCCGTCTTCGGCGAGCCGGTGGAGTACGGCATCATCACCATCGTCTCCACGCTCTCCTGGGGCCTGGGCTATTTCGGCATGCCGCAGGTGCTCACACGCTTCCTCTCCATCCGCTCCCATGAGGAGGTGCGCGCCTCGCGCATCATCGCCGTGGTGTGGGTCGTCATCTCGCTGTTCGCCGCCATCTGCATCGGCCTCATCGGCCGCGTCGTCATCCCCACCGAGTTCGGCACCGAGTCGAGCGCCGAGAACGTGCTCATCGTGCTGTCTCAGATGCTTTTGCCTGCGTTCATGTGCGGCCTTGCCGTGTCGGGCATCCTTGCCGCCTCGATGTCTTCGAGCTCGGCCTACCTGCTCATCGCCGGCTCCTCGGTGGCTGAGAACATCTTCCACGGCATTTTCAAGAAAGACGCCACCGAGCGCCAGGTCATGATCGTCGCCCGCATCACGCTCATCTGCGTGTTCCTGTTCGGCATCTGGGTGGCCTGGGACGAGAATTCCTCCATCTTCCGCGTCGTGTCCTACGCCTGGGCGGGCCTGGGCGCCGCGTTCGGCCCGCTCACGCTGTTCTCGCTCTACTGGAGGCGCACGACCAAGCAGGGCGCCATCGCCGGCATGCTCACCGGCGCCGTCGTCGTGCTCGTGTGGCACAACTTCGTGAAGCCCCTGGGCGGCGTCTTCGGCATCTACGAGCTGCTTCCGGCCTTCATCTGCGCCAGCCTGGCCATCTTCATCGTCTCGAAGCTCACCCCCGAGCCCTCGCAGGACGTGCTCGACGAGTTCGACCATTACAGAGACGCGAAGATGCCTGCCGACAAGACGACGGCAGAAACGGCGGCGGCAGCGGTTGAAGCATAGACGCACCGCTCTCCCTGCCGTCACCGCAAAGCGCACCGGAACCCAAGAAATCATTCTACGGGTTCCGGCGCGCTTTTTTCTAACCCCTGGTTCCTGGTCGACCTTTGTCGTCCTTGATCGTTCTACTGGTGCGATGCCGCCTGCCTGCGGTAATTCTTGATGCACGTGTTGATGCGGCGCATGAACTCGTCCACCTCGATGCCGAGCGCATCGGCATAGTCTGCAATCTCGCTGAGATGAAGGTCCCGCTTGGCGCCTTCGACCTTGCTGACATATGACTGGGGCTTGCCAATCGCCGCAGCAAGCTTCTGTTGGGTGATGCCGGCCTCCAGGCGCATGGACCTGAGCTCCCAGCCTATTTCCCTGTCCATCCCGTTGTCCATATACAATACCCCGCTATGCATCCTTGGGACAGCGCCTTCAGTTCAATCAAGCCTCTCCCTGTTTGCGACTCTTCTTGCCAGGCAAAAGCTCGCTTACCATGATAGCAGCGAAAATGAGAACAAAGCCCGCGAGGAGGCGCACCGTCAGCTCCTCACCGGTCATGATGACAGAAAAAACGACGCCAAAGACCGACTCCAAGCTGAGCAAAAGGGAAGCCTGCGCAGGAGGCACATGGGCCAGAGCAAGGTTCTGCGCGCCGAAAGCGAAGATGGATGCGAACAGCACGAGGAAGACCATCTGCCCGACGATGTCGGGCGTGAAGGTCGAAAGGGCAGGTGCCGGCTCGGTAAGGCCGCCCACGATAAGCCCGAGCACGCCCTCAGACAGAAACTGCAGGACGGTGAGACCCAGGGCGTCAAAACGCTGAGAGAACTTTGAGACCGCCACGATATGCAGGGCGAAGATAACCGCAGCCACAAGCGTGAGTCCCTCGCCCAACCCCATGGTGAGGCCCTCGCCCGAGGAGCTCACCGACACGAGCCAGATGCCGCCCACGGCCAAAAGGGCGGCCCCCAGGTTGAAGAGCGTGGGCCGGCGGTGCGCCACGATCCACCAGACGAACGGCACGATGACGCAGTACGTCGCCGTGAGGAACGCGTTGATTCCAGGCGTCGTATGCTGCAGACCCACCGTCTGGGTAAAGAAAGCTGCGAAGTCCAGGATGCCCAAGACGATGCCCATGCCCAGCACGCGCAGGTTGAAACCGCGCGTCACGCGCTTGTGGAGGATACCGAAGAGGATGATTCCCGCGCACGTAAAGCGAATGCCGAGCAACCATGCGGCAGGCAGCACCTCCACGACGTCCTTCATGAAGACGAACGAGATACCCCACACCGCCGTTGCCGCAACGATGAGCAGCTTGTATGCCAACGAGGGCATGTTGTCGAGCGAAAGGCGTGCGGGCATGGGGCCAGGCTCCTTTGTATTGAACGATAAAGGGCAAAACGGCATGCAATGTACGTTAAATTGGATGAAATAAGGCCCCGGGAAGGCTCAATCTGTCCAATTTAACGTACATTGCACGAAAAAGCCCGATTCCCAGCTGGTATGGGAATCGGGCCGAGTGCAATACGGCTGCGACAGCGCCTAAGAAGCTCCGGTCGCTCCCCCCTACTTCACGGCCTCGAAGCCGTGCTCGAGGTCGGCGATGATGTCGTCGATGTGCTCGGTGCCGATGGAGAGGCGGATGGTGTTGGGGTAGATGCCGCCGGCACGCAGCTCCTCCTCGGTGAGCTGGGAGTGCGTGGTGGAGGC
>CAKUKJ010000206.1 GCA_934662525.1 uncultured Coriobacteriales bacterium
CGTGTCGGCCACCGCGGCCGCGGTGGCGCCGTCGGCGTGCTCGTGGACGTAGAGGTAGATCTCGCGCCGGGTGGGGTCGCCGAACGCCGACGTGATGGCCGTCACCGCCGAGGCGAAATCGGTCGGGGAGAGGGGCGGCCGGTCCACGGCCGGTATTCTACCTATCGCCGTAGTGGAAATCCCTGGCTGCGCCCGCACCCACCCCCGCAGCGAGTCGCCGGGGCCGGGCGTCGCGGCGTTCCAGGTGCCGGTGACCTACCAGCTCGGCGCGCAGAAGCTGACCATCGTCACGCCCGAGTTCGTCGCGCGCGCGCACGAGGCCGGGTACGCCGTGCACGTCTGGCTGTCGAACGACCGCGAGGACGACCGGATGTACCGGCGCCTGCTCGGGATGTGCGTCGAGCAGGCGCTTGACACGTCGCCACTCGGGGCATGTTGCCTGGCAGATGGGCACGACCTTGCGGCACATGTCGATGGTCTCGCGCGCGGCGCGCGAGTTGGTGTAAGGGCCGAAGTAGCGCGTGTCGCCGCGGTGCTTCTCGCGGGTGAACTTGATGGCCGGGTACACGTCGCCCTCGGTCACGGCTATGTAGGGATAGCTCTTGTCGTCGCGGAAGTCCACGTTGAACGGCGGGTCGTACTGGCGGATGAGGTTCATCTCCAGCACGAGCGCCTCGTGCTCGCTATTGACCACGACATACTCGAAGCTGCGCGCCTGCTCCATAAGCAGCGGGATCTTGAAGCGGCTGTCTTGTAGACTCGTGTACTGGCGCATGCGCGAGCGCAGGTTCTTAGCCTTGCCCACGTAGAGAACCTTGCCGCCCTCGCCCTTCCAGATATAGCAGCCAGGGGAAGTGGGAACGAGCGCAACCTGCTCGGCTATGCTGAGGCCGGAGTCTTCTACCTGCATGTCTGCCTAACCGCGCGCCTTCTCTACGTCCCAGACCCAGCGCTTGAACTTGCGGATCTGGTTGAAGTACTGGATGCGCGCCCACATGTTGTGCGCAAGCGTGTCGGCCTTGTAGAACGAGGGGTTCATGGCACGGCCCTGGTCATAGAGCGCGAGGGCCTTGGTGCGCACGGCCTCGTCCTTCACCGACTTGGCCACCACCTTGCGCGGCACGACGGTGAACAGGCCCTCGTCGCACGCCACACGCGTCTCGGTAGGCACGCCGAGCACAAACTCGTCCACGATGAGCTTGACGATGTTTGCACCACCGATCTGCATATATATCGTGTTGCGCCCCGGGCGCGTGTTGATCTCGAAGAAGCGATAGGAGCCGTCGCGCGGGTCGTACTTCACGTCGAAGTTGGAGAAGCCCCGATACCCCACGTGCTTCAGGAACTTCGCGGCCTGCGCGGCGATCTCGTCGTTGCGGTCGAGCATGATGCACACGGGGTTGCCGATGGCCGTGGGCACGTGATCCTCAAGCAGCACCTGGCCCGTCGACCACACGCGGACATTGCCGTCTTTGTCGGAGAAGCACGTGATGGTGCGCAGGCCGTCATCGGCGCCGGGGATGAGGTCTTGCACGATGAGCTCCTTGTCGTAGGGGCTCGCCTGCAGGTCGCTGAAGAGCTGGGTAAGCTCCTCGGGGCGCTCGATGGTGTAGATCTTCTTCTGGTTGGGGATGTTGGCGTAGTGGTAGCGCGCCGAGTTGGAGGGCTTGGCGATGAGCGGGTAGCGGAACTGCTTCACCGGGATCTTCGCCTTGGGGTCGGAGCAGTCGTACACCCAGGTCTTGGGATACGGCACGCCAATCTCCTTGCAGATGGAGTAGAAGCGCTCCTTCTGGGTGATCTCGTCGAGCAGGGGGAAGTCAATGTAGGGCACGACAAACCACTGCTCGAGCTCGGCCTTGTTTTGCGAGAGGATGCGCACGTACCAGTCGGAGGCGCAGGCGAGCACGAGGCCCACCTTGCCCTGCGAGGCGAGGTTGGCGCCGAGGTCGCGCAGCAACCTCATGAGGTTGTCGCCCTGGTCGATGTCGGGAACGATGATGTTGCTGCACAGCCTGCTGCTCGAGATCTGCTTGATGTCCAAGCCCGTCACCACGATGGGCTCGATGCCGTACGTCTCATGGAAGCAGCGCACCCACGTGTAGGCGAGCAGGTCGCCGCCGATGACGACGGGCTGCAGGCGCGCCTTGAGGTCGGCTTCGCTTTTGATGGCATCGAGGTTCTGGGGCATGGGGACGCGACCTTTCGAGTCTGTTGCTGGGCTGGTTGCAGGCTACTCGCCGATGACCTCGACGGGCTTGCCGTCCAGAATGTTGTTCATGTTCTTGACTGCGCAGAAGTTGCCGCACATCGAGCAGGTGTCCTCGGCCTCGGGCGCGGCCTCGGCACGGTAGCGGCGAGCCTTTTCCGGGTCGATGGCCAGGTCGAACATGGCCTCCCAGTCGAGCGCCTTGCGAGCGCGGGCCATCTTGTCGTCCCACTCGCGGGCGCCGGGCAGGCCTTTGGCGATGTCGGCGGCGTGGGCCGCAATCTTGAAGGCGACAATGCCCTCGCGCACGTCACTGGCATCGGGCAGGCGCAGGTGCTCGGCGGGCGTCACGTAGCACAGGAAGCTCGCGCCCTTGCTTGCCGCAAGCGTGCCGCCAATGGCCGCCGTGATGTGGTCGTACCCGGGCGCGACGTCGGTCACAAGGGGGCCGAGCACGTAATAGGGAGCCTTGTGGCAAATGGTCTGCTCCATCTTCATCTGGGCCTCCACCTGGTCGAGCGCCACGTGGCCCGGGCCCTCGATGATGACCTGCACGCCCTTGTCCCAAGCACGCAGCGCCAGCTCGCCCAGGTTCACGAGCTCGTCGATCTGCACGGCGTCGCCGGCGTCGGCCAAGCAGCCCGGGCGGCACGAGTCACCCAGCGAGATGGTGACGTCGTGGGCGCGGCAGATGTCGAGCACCTCGTCGAAATGCTCGTAGAAGGGGTTCTCCTGACCGGTCATCTCCATCCAGGCGAACATGAGCGAGCCCCCGCGCGACACGATGTTCATCTCGCGGTGGTTCTGCTTGAGGCGACGCACGATAGCCTGCGTGAGGCCGCAGTGCAGCGTAACGAAGTCGACGCCGTCCTCGGCATGCATGCGCACGACGTCGAGCCACTCCTGCGCCGTGATGTCGCGCAGGGCCTTGCCGTAATGGACAACGGCGTCGTAAATGGGCACCGTGCCGATGATGGCGGGGCACTCGCTGGTAAGCTTGCGGCGGAATGCGCGCGTGTCGCCGTAGGTGGACAGGTCCATGATGGACTCCGCCCCCATGCGCACGGCCTCGGTGACCTTCTGCATCTCCATGTCGAGGTCGGACCAGTCGCGGCTCGTGCCCAGGTTCACGTTGATCTTGGTGCGCAGGGCAAAGCCGATGCCGAAGGGCGTGAGGCAGGTGTGGTGCACGTTGGCCGGGATGGCGACCTCGCCCTTCGCCACAAGCTCGCGCAGCTGCTCGAGGTCGATGCGCTCCTCTTGGGCGACATGAACCATCTGCGGGGTCACGATGCCCTGACGGGCGGCTTCGAGCTGAGTGGCATACGACGGCATAGCGGGGCCTCCTTCGGCACACGGTTTCATTCGCGCCCGATTATCCCACGCAAGGGCCAAACCGACTGGCAGACGAAAAGAAACCATGGGAGGAGAATCAAGGCATGTAACTTATTGTCCCAGCTCCACCCATTGGCGGGGGTCGTAGCCGAGTTGCTTGAGCTTGCTGGAGAGGTAGTCGATGCGAGTCGGCGTCACCTTGACGAGGTGGAGCATGGTCTTGATGCGGGGCAGGGACGCGGCGGGGATGTTCTTGGCTGCGGCTGCTTGAGCGAATTCAGGCGAGGCGGGGTCGACGATTTCGGCAATGCCGGTAACCTGGGCGCTCTCGAGCGTGCCGAAACCGCCATAGGGCTCATAGACGGCGAGGCTTACGTTCTTGTTGGATGCCAGGCCACGGAACTTGAGGCCGCCTTCTGAGAACAACCAAAACGCCCCGTCGCGCCAGGCGTACTCGAGCGGCGTGCAGCGTACGAAGTCGCCTGCACCCGTGGCGAGCGCGCAGGTGTTGTGGGAGCTGAGGAAGGCGTCTATCGCTGCCCAAAGCTCGTCGGCAGGCATTCTTTTCGTTCCCACCTCACGCGCCACCCAATAGTTGGCGGCCTCTTCGTACTCCTTGGCATCCATGCTGCAACGACTCCCCTCATGGTCTCATGTTTTCAGAACCGCAACGCCCTTTTTCAGCTGCGCAATTTAGACCCCATCAGTCATCGAGCAGCCCCTCGCTCACCCATGCACCCACGTTGTGCGTGAGGCAGTCGAAGGCGATTCCGAGCAGGAGCACCTCCTTGCCCGAGCTGCGGTAGGGCTCGGCGTAGCCGCGCTCGCGTATCTGGGCCAGGGCCTCCTGTGCGGCGGCCTTCCCGGCCTTGTCGCCGGAGGCTACCTTCACCTCGATGACAAAGACGTGGCCGGGGGCCTTGGCCACCATGTCGATGCGGCCCCGCGAGGTCGTTACCTCGGCATCGAGGTAGATGCCGATGAACCTCAGAATCACCACGGCCACGCACTGGTAGGCCTGCTCGGAGAGCCGGTCGGTCAGGTCGTAGCCGATGGAGGCGAAGAAGGACTCGAGGGCCTCCATGAAAGCCTCGGCGGCGCCCGCGCGCAGGGCCCGCTGACAGGCGATTGCCCAGCCACTCGTCTGCGAGACGTCGGTGCCCGGCTCCATGTACGCGTTGGCGAGCCAGCGGTTGAAGCCGGCTGACACCTCCCTGTTGGGGAATCCCAGGGCATAGACCGTACCCATGTCCAGCCCCCAGACCTCTTTGATGGTGAGGTAGCCGGTTTGGAGGAGCACGGCAGGCATGGAGGGGTCGGACGGCTCGAAGGTCCCCAGGTCAGACACCCCAATCTGTATGTCATCCATATCCATCGGCTTCTTCTTGGCATAGGACATGAGCCAGCCCGGCGTGCCCGTCTCGAACCAGTAGGGTTTAAGCTGCAAGTCGGTGAGCGCGTTGCCGAGCGACACGGGGTTGAAGACGCGAACCATCCGCTCGTCGAAGCAGTAACCGTCATACATGGAGACAAGCCTGTCAAACGCCCCGTCGACGTCGGTGCCCAGCGCCTGCGCGAGCGCGGCGAGGC
>CAKUKJ010000207.1 GCA_934662525.1 uncultured Coriobacteriales bacterium
ATCATGACCTTGGTGATACGCTCGACGCCCTTCTGCAGGCCCATGCTGCACACAAGGAAGCCGATGGCGCACACGGCGAGCATCCAGCCGATGAGCTCGCCGGGGTTGGCGAGCATGTTGCCGAAGACCTCGGCCGAGCCGGCGGCGTCGAGCCCCGTGAACGTGCCCGTGCCCATCTTCACCACGTACGACAGCATCCATCCGCCCACCGTGGTGTAGAACATCATGAGCACCAGGCAGCCGATAAAGCCCCACCAGCTGAACCAGTGCCAGCGCCGGGAGGGCTGCAGGGTGTCGAACGCCTGGGCGCACGACTTCTGGCTCGCGCGGCCCACGGCAAACTCCATCACCATGACCGGCAGGCCCAGAATGACGAGAAACACCAGGTAAAGCAGGACGAATGCCGCCCCACCGTACTCACCCGTGATATACGGGAAGCGCCAGACGTTCCCCAGGCCGATGGCGCAGCCCGCCGAGATGAGGATGAAGCCGAGGCGCGACGCGAACCGCTCGCGGCCCGCCTTGGCAACCTGCGCGGAAACTGCCGCAACCTGTTCGGTTTGTGACATGAAACCCGACCTTTCTAAGAACGGGTGGGCCACGCGCGCACCCGCTTGCTTTTTTGACTGGGCGATTGTAGCGCAACGACCCCGCGCAACACCCGGCGTTTGAGCTGGTATACACTAGGCAGGTCAAACGGAAAGCCCTGCGGGGCGGACGGGAAGGTCACAGCGTGTCCAACAGGCCCCCACAGCGCACAAACAACCGCCCCCAGGGCCAGCAGCATCGCCCGCACAAGCAGAAGCCCAAGCAGCCCAAGCCGGCCGCCGCACCCCTTTTGCCCGACCGCAGCAAGTTCCTGCCCACCACGCCGCAGGACCTCAAGGACCGCGGCATCGACCAGCTCGACTTCGTCTACGTCAGCGGAGACGCCTACGTGGACCACTCCTCCTTCGGCACGGCGATCATCTCTCGGGTGCTTGTGGCGTTCGGCTACACGGTGGGCATCATCGCCCAGCCCGACTGGCGCGACCCCGAGAGCGTCGCGGTCCTCGGCGAGCCGCGCCTGGGCTTCCTTGTGTCGTCGGGCAACATGGACTCGATGGTGAACCACTACACCTCGAACAAGAAGCGACGCTCCACGGACGCCTACTCCCCCGGCGGCCAGGCGGGCCTGCGCCCCAACCACGCGGTGAGCGTCTACTCCAACCTCATCCGCAAGCGCTTCAAGCACGTGCCCATCATCATCGGCGGCATCGAGGCGAGCCTGCGCCGCCTTGCCCATTACGACTACTGGAGCGACTCGCTCAAACGCTCGATACTGCTCGACGCCAACGCCGACCTGCTCATCTACGGCATGGGCGAGAAAGCCGTGCACGAGATAGCCGACTCGCTGGCCGCAGGCATCGCCGTGCAGGACATCACCTACGTGGCCGGCACGGTGTGGCGCGCCCGCGACCTCGACGCATGTGTGGACCCGGTCATGCTCCCCTCCTACGAGGAGATGCTCGCCGACAAGGCGCAGTATGCCAAAAGCTTCTACACCCAGTACTGCAACATGGACTCCCATTATGCGAAGACCCTGGTGGAGCAGTACGAGGAGCACCTCTTCGTGGTGCAGAACCCCCCAGCCGAGCCCCTTACCTCCGACGAGCTCGACTTCGTGTACGAGCTGCCCTACGCCGGCACCTACCACCCCGACTACGAGGCCGCAGGCGGCGTCCCCGCCATCAAGGAGATCAAGTTCTCGCTCACCTCCAACCGCGGCTGCTTCGGCGGCTGCAGCTTCTGCGCGCTGGCCTTTCACCAGGGGCGCCGTTTGCAGGCGCGCAGCCACGAGTCTCTCGTGCGCGAGGCGCGCGCCCTCACCGAGCTGCCCGACTTCAAGGGCTACATCCACGACGTGGGCGGCCCCACGGCCAACTTCCAAGCCCCGGCGTGCACCCAGCAGCTCAAGCGCGGCGTGTGCCCCACCAAGCAATGCCTCTTCCCCAAGCCCTGCCGCAACCTCAAGCCCGACCACACCGCCTACATCGACCTGTTGCACGAGCTGCGCGAACTGCCAGGCGTGAAGAAGGTCTTTGTGCGCTCGGGCATCCGATTCGACTACATCATGGCCGACCCGCACGGGGAGGACTTCATCCGCGAGCTTTGCGCCCATCACGTCTCCGGCCAGCTGCGCGTGGCGCCCGAGCATGTCTCAGACAACGTGCTCGCCCTTATGGGCAAGCCAAGTCAAGACGTCTACCTGGCGTTTTGCGACGAGTTCAAGCGCATCAACAAGCAGCTGGGCCTCGAGCAGTACGTGGTGCCCTACCTCATCTCGTCGCACCCCGGCTCCACCATGGACGACGCCATCGCCCTGGCCGAGGCCGTGCGCGACATGGGCTACATGCCCGAGCAGGTGAGCGACTTCTACCCCACCCCCTCCACGCTCTCCACCGTCATGTACTACACGGGGCTCGACCCGCGCACGATGCAGCCCATCTACGTGCCGCGCGACCCGCAGGAGAAGGCCATGCAGCGGGCGCTCATCCAATATCGCGACCCCAAGAACTACGACCTCGTGCACAAGGCCCTCGTGAAGGCGGACCGGCCCGACCTCATCGGCTACGACAAGCGCTGCCTCATCAGGCCCACGCGGCCCAAGGGGGCAGACGGGCAGGGCGGGCCGGGCAAAGCCAACCCAGGTGGGAGCAACCCAGGCAGAGGCGGCGCAAAAAGGCGCAGGTAAATCGGGCGGCTGCGCCTGCAGGCGGCGATTTGAGCCGCAGGCCCATGGCGCAGGGCCCCATGCCGTCGCGGCCCTGCGCGCCTCGCCCAACCATTGCGTTTTCACCATAATTGCCCGCAGGCAAGCTTGCCGCACCCCCGCGCCCTCTCTTCGGGCTAAAGTAGGCCTGACTTTTGCACGCGTCGCCGGGCCGCAACAGGTCGCGCGCCCGGCCAGCATAGAGGAGAGGCACCATGCATCGCTATCTCGCCCGCGCCGGCCTCGTGGCCGCGCTCACCGCAACCGCCCTCGCCGCCGGCGCCCTCACCGGCTGCGGCGAGCAGGGCGGCACGACCGACACCGCCGCCGACCAGGAGACGACCGCCACCGTCGCCACCTCTTCGGGCCAGGCCGTGAGCTCGTCCAACTCCGACAGCTCGGACTCTTCCCAGAGCTCGGTGCCCACCCCCACGTTTGAGTTCAGCCGCAACATCGACGACGACGGCCACTGGGAAGGCATCGCCGCCAGCGACTACGTGACACTGTGCGACTACAGCAACATCGAGATTCCCTCCTCGGCGCTCGACGTCTCCGACAAGGTGCAGAAGCGCATGGACACCATCGCGAGCAGCGCCGGGGTCGATGAGCTCACCGACGACTGGGTGGAGCAGAACTACGCCCAGGCCCACGGCTGGAAGACGGTGGACGACATGCGCGCCGGCCTCACCGAGTCGTACCAGGAAGACGCCAAGCAGACTTACATCCAGGACTACGTGGTGGAACACTCCACGTTCACCGAGGTGCCCCAGGAGATCCTCGACTACACGCGCGACTACCTCGTGTACCAGTACACCTACATGGCCAGCCAGTACAACTTCACGCTTGAGGACCTCATCAAGATGATGTACGGCTACACCTCCACCGACGAGCTGGTGGAAAACAACCAGGGCACCATCGAGAGCCAGGCCAAGATGTACCTCGCCTTCCAGGCCATCGCCGAGAAGGAGGGCAGGCAGGTAAGCGACGACGAGCTCAAGGAGCACTACGGCGACGAGCTCGACTCCTACGAGCAGACCTACGGCGTGGGCTACCTCAAGCTCACCGTCCTCATGGATGACACGCTGGGGGACATCGCCGACAAGGCGACCGTGGTGGACGACGGGGACTCGGACGGCGCCGCGGCGACGAACTCGGCTTCCGCAAAGTAGCCGCCGGGCACAACCGCATACCAGGCTTCGGCGGGGCGCTCCTTCGGGGGTGCCCCGTTTTCTTGCACGCCGTCTTTCCCTTTCTTTGCGGTGTTGAAAATTTGACACCATCCGCGCAGGGATTGCCCCTTGTTGCCCCTACAATAGCTCCTTGTGCATTGTTCCCGATAGGCTCGCCCGAGAGGAGTGAGAGTTGGAAGTTCCACTGGTAGACCTTGTAGGCATCTGCAAGGAGTTCGACGGCAACACCATCTTGAACGACTACAACCTTTCCATCAAGCAAAACGAGTTCGTGACCCTTCTGGGCCCCTCGGGCTGCGGAAAGACGACGCTTCTGCGCTGCATCGCAGGGTTCGAGCGGCCAGACGCCGGCCAGATTCTTTTCGAGGGAAAAGACATCACGCGCCTGCCTGCGCATAAGCGCCAGCTCAACACCGTATTCCAGAAGTATTCGCTCTTCAGCCACATGACCGTGGCCGAAAACATCGCCTTCGGCCTCAAGATCTCGAAGAAGAGCAAGAAATACATCGCCGACAAAGTGGACTACGCGCTCAAGCTCGTCGACCTCGACGGCTACGGCTCGCGCATGCCCAACCAGCTCTCGGGCGGCCAGCAGCAGCGCGTCGCCATCGCGCGCGCCATCGTGAACGAGCCCCGGGCGCTGCTGCTCGACGAGCCGCTCTCCGCACTCGACCTGAAGCTGCGCCAAGACATGCAGTACGAGCTCATCCGTCTGAAGAACGAGCTGGGCATCTCCTTCATCTTCGTCACGCACGACCAGGAGGAGGCGCTCACGATGTCGGACACGGTCGTGGTCATGAACCAGGGCCGCATCCAGCAGATGGGCACGCCGCAGGACATCTACAACGAGCCCACCAACGCGTTCGTGGCGGGCTTCGTGGGCGACTCCAACATCATCGACGCCATCATGCTGCAGGACAGGCAGGTGGCCCTGTGCGGGGCGCGCTGGGAGTGCGTGGACACCGGCTTCGGCACAAACCGCCCGGTAGACGTCGTCATCCGCCCCGAGGACGTGGAGTACGTCGCGCCCGAGCACGGCATCATCAAGGGCGTCGTGAGCCACATCATCTTCAAGGGCGTGCATTGGGAGATGGAGGTGGAGGCAGGCGGCTTCACCTGGCTCGTGCAGTCCACCGACATGACGCCCGTGGGCACCGAGGTGGGCATCTACG
>CAKUKJ010000208.1 GCA_934662525.1 uncultured Coriobacteriales bacterium
AAAGGAAATCGGGTCGGTTTTGAATTTCACCCGGCCCGATTTCAGCATGTCTATTGACAATGGCTCTCTCATATTAACACAACTCGCTGCACTGATTGCAAACAAAACAATCCCGCCTGTCGCAACCAGAATATCCGTTTTATACCTGAACACCGAAGGTCAATCAGACGAGCATGGAGTCCAAATCACCACAATCGAGATCCCCAAATCCGTCGGCATTGTTGCATCTTCTGATGGCAAGATAATGCGACGACGTTTGAAAGCCGATGGATCACCCGAAAGCGCACCAATGTACCCCTATGAAATCATCACTAGGCTTTCAGCAGTTGGTCAGCTTGACTATTCGGCATTCCCCATCCCAGACACCAGCATCGATGATTTCGATCTCGAAGAAATCGCACGATTGCGCGGAATCCTATCCCGCAGCCGTGGTGCAAACCAAACGCTGCTCGAGCTCCCAGACGATGAGATCCTGAGTTCTTTGCACATGACCACTGTAGTGGATGGAAAGGCCACTCCCACAGTAACGGGCATACTTCTCATCGGGAAGGAAGACATCATTCGTCGCTGTATGCCAACGGCGGGCGCTACTTTCCAAGTTCTTGATGGCACCGAGGTTAGGCTAAACCAAGATTTTGACCAGCCACTTCTCTACACGATTGAGAAGATGCGTGAAATGTTCGATCCCTGGAATCCCGAAGAAGAGTATGAAGACGGTTTGTTCAGGCTACCCGTACCGCAGTTTGACAAGCGTGCATTCCGAGAGGCATTGGTCAACGCCTTTGGACATAGGGACTACGCGGCCCTCGGTCGTGTCCGCGTGCTTGTTGACAACGAAGGTCTAACCATTGCCAATCCTGGTGGTTTCATTGAGGGCGTGACCATCGACAATCTCCTCACGGTTGAGCCCCACGGCCGCAACGAATGCCTCATGAGCGCCCTCAAACGCATTGGCCTTGCCGAGAAAACCGGACGCGGTGTCGATCGTATCTTCGAGGGTTCCTTATATTATGGGCGTCCATTGCCCGACTACACAGGCTCTACAGCCACATATGTCAGCGTATTCATTGCACGCAGTACTCCCGACAAATCATTCATGCAGATGATACAAGATGAGCAAGCGAGAAGCGGAAAGACCCTATCTTTACGTTCTTTGCTCGTACTTGACGCATTAAAGAACCAAAGACGGCTCACGACATCACAGCTTGCCCAACAGCTGCACTTTACCGATGCCATAGCCCGCTCGACTCTTGAGACGCTCGTCGAGGCGGGTTTAGTCGAAGCATGGGGCAACAGCTCGCATTCGTATATGTTGAACAAAAACGTTTATCGACGCTCGGGCAAAGAAAAGAACTTCGTGCTTCAGAGCAACATCGATAAAGTCAGGTATCCAGAGCTTGTCATGAAGCTTGCACGAGAACAAGGTGGGACAGTTGCAACTCGTGACGTGGAAAACCTCTTGCATATCAATAGAAAGCAGGCCTATCGTCTACTCCAAAAACTTGTTGTCAAAAAGGAGCTTACAACAGCAGGACAAGGCAGTAAATCCCACTATGTTGTCAGTGGCACGGAGTCATAGCTATTAAAACCCCGCTGGTGTTTTCACAAACCAATGCTATTGATAAGGGGCGCATATCCTCGACTGAAGGCATGCGCCCCTCTCTTGGATTCAAAGCTCGTCCTCTACCCCACCTTCCACTCCAGAGGCCAGTCGGTAGGCTGGGGACGCTCGTGCATGGGCGGCAGGAACCTCACGACATTCATGGTCTCGATGGACACGGTGACGACGCTCTCCACGAGGTCCACGATGTAGCGGGGGTCGTCGGAGTAGTCGTTGGGGTCGTTCACGATGCCGGAGGCCTTGTCGGTGCGCACCTGGTAACGGTCCATGAGCCAGCCGATGGCCGAGCGGCCGTTGACCACGTAGTCGTATGCCTCAAGCGGGATGTCGCGCAACGTGAGGCGCTCGGCCACGTGCAGCACGGTCACGTCCTCGCCCTTGGGGTGCCCCTCGTCCTTCTTGCACTTGCCGAACCGCATCTTCTCTGTGCGGCCCGGTTTGCCGAGTCGCCCTCCTCCACGATGGACCCCCAGGGCTCCACGCTCTCGTAGTTGAGGTGCAGGTCCGCCAGCCTGCGGCCCGCCTCGGAGAAGGCGCGGAAGTCCTCAGCCAGCGGGATGCGGGGCAGCTCCTTCTTGAGGTTGGCGGCGAAGCGCCCCCGGTACTCCGAGGAGTGCAGGATACCATAGACGTAGAAGAAGATGTCCTCCTTGGAGAGCTCCTCGCCGCCGTCCTTCTTGTAGCGCCCCGCGAAGGCATGCGGGTAGACCTTGCGGAAGACGGAGAGGGCCTGGTCGGTGATGGCGTCGTGCCTCGTGTAGGTCTTCTCGGTGCGCGCGGTTCCGTTGCCGAAGAGCGACAGCTGCTCACCCGTGGCGGCGCAGTCGTTGTCGTCGAAGAGCGCGGTTCCGGACTCGGACTCCTCGCACCAGTAAAGGGGAAAGCACTGGCCGTGATGAACAAGCTCCAGGTCGGGAAGTATGTTCGAAATGAACGGACCTCTCTCTGAGTTAATCATCACCACGTTGGGCAGGCACTGGAGGAGATGTTGCTGATAGGTCCTTTCGTCGCCGCCTTTTTCCTCAGCACAGGAGGAAAGCATGGGTTGCTGATAGGTCATTTCGACCTTTTCCCCTCGCTTTCTGCGAGAGGCGGATTAGCATTCCAAGTGCAACAATGCCAGTCGCGTAAAAGACGGGGCGGCGCACCCTCCCGAGGCTACGATGTTGGTTGTCAGGGACAACGTCGAAAGCAGGGGGAGATGCGCCGCTACAGCCATCTTAGCGCCGACGGGCGCGACAGGATAGCCGCGCTGTTCGCGCGCCACGAGACCGTCGCCGCCATCGCCGCAGCGGTGGGCGGGGACAAGTCCACCGTGAGCCGCGAGCTCGCGAGGAACGGGCGGAGGGGCCGCTACGGCGCGTGCGCCGCGCAGCGCCGGGCCGACGAGCGCCGCAAGGCGTGCCGCCCGCGCCGCAGGCTCGGCGACCCGGTGCTGCGGCAGGAGGTGCGCCGGCGCATCGTCGAGGACCGCTGGTCGCCCGAGCAGGTGGACGGCAGGATACGCCTGGAGGCCGGGTGCTGCGTGGCCAGCTTCTCCACGATCTACCGGGCCGTGGCGGCCGGGCTGCTCGACCTGCCGTCCGACCTGGTGCCGGTGGGGCGCAGCCTGCGCCGGAGGGGCAGGAGGCCCCGCCGGGGCCGCGAGGAGCGCAGGGGCAAGATCGGGGTCAGCCACGAGCTCTCCGAGCGCCCCGCCGAGGCGGCCGCGCGCTCGCGGCTGGGCGACTGGGAGGCCGACACGGTCGTGGGGCCGGGGACGGCGTGCCTGGTCACGCTGACGGACCGCAGGTCGCGCCTGCTCGTCGGGGGCCTCAGCCCCGCCCATACCGCCGAGGCGGTCGGCGGGGTGATGGAGGCGGCCCTCTCGGGCCGCCCGCTCGAGAGCGTGACGCCCGACAGGGGCAAGGAGTTCGCCGGCCATGCGCGGGTCGCGGAGGCCCTGGGCGGGGTGCAGTTCTACTTCTGCGAGCCCCACCGCCCCTGGCAGAAGCCCACCGTGGAGAACACGAACGGGCTCATCAGGGAGTTCTTCCCGAAGGGGACGGACTTCTCGAGGGTCACTCGGGAGGAGGTGGGCAGGGCCTTCGGCCTGATCAACGGCAGGCCGGGGAAGGTGCTGGGGTACAGGACGGCCAACGAGGCCTATCGGGAGAGGCTGCTGCACTCAGCTTGACAATCCGCCCTATGTTTTAGCAACTTTAGTAAATATAGCAACTATAGTAACTATAGTAAAAATAGTAGTGGCAACATTCATGACGCAAGCCGCTAAACACCAAGCAAGACTAACGTCGGCGATAGACCTCACGTCTGTGCGCTACATCCACAACAAGGATGACAAGCACCCCGTCCTCTATATCGCACACTATACGGTAGTCTCCCACACGGTAGCGCCACAGACCTGCCAGGTTACCCACAAGCGCCTTACCCTTGCTCCTGGGGTTTTCAAGATGCGAGACTTCCTCAAGCTCATCGAGAACCTTGGCCGCCGTCCCCCGGTCAAGCTTTCTCAGCGCTTTATCAGCAGCTTTCGAAAACCTAATCTGCCAGGCCACAGTGTTTCCTCACCTCATCGAGGCTGTAGGTCTCAAGCCTGCCTGCGCGCCAATCCTCTACCTGTGAAAGAATCCCGTACTCATACTCGAGTCGATCGATAGACTCAGAGAGAGCCTCATTGAGATAGAAGGACCGGGGTCTCGCGGTACTCTTTGCAAGCCTGTCGTACCTAGCAGCTAAGTCGGACGGAATCCGGATGGCTGTTGCCGTCGTGCTCATAGTTACCCCCAATGCCGTAGCACATGTAATACACGTATCACACTATATCATCTTAACAAGGAAGTCAGCTATGGGATGATGCGAGATTGCACCCCACCGTCGGTAGCGCCCCAAACGTGAATGGACACGCATGGGTGCCTCTTCACAACACGCTCCGTCTTGCTCGCCTGCAATAAGACAGAGTGCTATACCAGGCCATTATCATTTTTGAGGTGGTTCTATTTATAAGAATGTGACAATTCCGTTATCAATATTGTGGAATGAACAGTCAGACAAAGCCGCTGTGCCCTTCAAGTCGAGACCTCAGGAACTCTAGCAACTCTAGCAAGAGAGGATAACGCGCAGACTTATGCCTGCGAACGCAAACAGGCCGCCGACTCAGGAGAGACGGCGGCCTGTGTTCTGTGCTGGTGGGCCGTGTGGGGGTCGAACCCACGACCTTGGGATTAAAAGTCCCCTGCTCTACCAACTGAGCTAACGGCCCGTAAATCTGAATCTTAGCGCATCTGCACCGGCGTGCGCCCCACAACCACCAATTCACCGCTTGAACAATCCGCAGCCTACAGGTCGAACAGCGCCCGGCGCACCTCCGGCTCGTCTTCGGGCTGGGCCGCCACGAGCACGGTCGCACCCGAGGGCACAAGCGTGGCGGGGGTCACAGGCCGATAAGCCCCCTCGCTCCAGATGGCAAGGAG
>CAKUKJ010000209.1 GCA_934662525.1 uncultured Coriobacteriales bacterium
TCTACTGCTTGGGAGTCTCGGCGGCCGAAAGAAGCATCTCCAGCGCCTTGTCCACCGCTTGCGCCCTTACCTGGGCCCGCGAGCCCTCGAAGACGCAACGCTCGCTGACCACCGTGCCGTCGGGGCACGCCAGGCCAAAGCAGACGCAACCCAGCGGAGCCTCGGGGGTTGCCCCGCCCGGGCCGGCGACACCTGTCGTGCTCACGGCGTAGTCGCTGCCAAGCCGCAGTTTCGCACCCTGTGCCATGGCGCGTGCCGTTTGCTCGGAGACAACGCCGTCTCGGGCGATTTGCTGGGCGTCGACGCCCAGTGCGCGCACCTTCTCCTCGACCGTGTAGGTGACGGCCCCGCCGCGCACCACGGCAGAGGAGCCGGGCTGCGAAGTGAGGGCTGCGCACACAAGGCCGCCCGTGCATGATTCGGCCGTGGCGACCGTCAGCCCTTGGCCGTCCAAGACCTCGAGCACCTTGCGAGCCTGCGGATGGTCGCCTTCGACCGTGCCCCACGCGAAGTCTTGCCGCTTGGCGGGCGCGGCCTTGTCGGCGCGCCGGCCCTCCTTTGTGGAGGACTCCCCGAGAAGCGGCCATGCCTTTGCGAAGTAGTCCACCATCGATGCCACGGTGAAGAGGACCGCCGCAAGCATGAGGGCCCAGGCGAGGACCTTGAACCATGCAAGACCCGCAATCTCAGGCGAGAGCATAAGAATGAACAGGCAGATGGCGACCATGGTCGTGGCCGTCTTGATCTTGCCGAGAATGGAGGCCGCCACCACGACGCCGGCTGAGGCCACGAGCATGCGCAGTCCGCTCACGAGCATCTCTCGGGCCACGATGACCATGGGGACCCAGGCGTCGAGCAGGTCAAGCTGCACGAGGCACAGCAGCGCCGCCACCACGAGGATTTTGTCGGCGATGGGGTCGATGAACTTGCCAAACACCGTGACCTCGTTGCGAGAGCGCGCGAGGTAGCCGTCGAGCGTGTCGGTCAGGCAGATGAGGCCGAAGACGACAAGCGAAACGACCGCACGCACGGTGAGCCCTATGGGGTCGGTGCCGAAGAAGGCCTGTTCCCAAGAGGCGAGCAACGCCGCGACAAAGACGGGGATGAACAGGATGCGGATGACGGTGACGATGTTGGCGGGCGTCCATTCGATGCCGCCGTACACCTTGTTGGGCTTAGACATGCTTGCCTCGCCTACCCCACGATATGGCCGAAGAGCTCATAGCACACCGACTCGTCGATCGCGACGTCGACGATCTGGCCCATCTCCACGTCTGCGGCCCCCAGGTGCACGACGCCGTCGGAGTCGGGAGCCTGGAAGTAGGCACGGCCGAGGATGTCCACGTTGCCCTCGTCATCGACCTCGTGGGCGTCCACGAGCACGCGCACGGTCTGGCCTATGCGCTGAGCGGCGCTCGCGAAGCCATATGTCTCTGCGATGTCGACCATAGCCTGCTCGCGCTCGTGTTTGACGCTTTCGTCGAGCTGGTCGGCCATGGTCGCGGCCTCGGTGCCGTCTTCCTGGGAGTAGGCGAAGACGGAGCAGTAGTCGAACTCCGCGCGCTCGATGAAGTCGACGAGCTCGTCGAACTGATCCTGCGTTTCGCCCGGGAAGGCGACCAGGGCCGTCGTGCGCAGGGCGATGCCGGGGACCTCTCGGCGCAGGCGGGCGACCACCTCAAGGAACTCCGAGGTGCAGCCCGTGCGGTTCATGTTTTTCAGAACCTCGGCGTTGCTGTGCTGCAGGGGTATGTCGATGTACTTTACTACTTCGGGCGTGTCGCGGATGGTGGAGACGAGCTCGTCGGTGAGGCCCTCGGGCTGCAGGTACAGCACGCGCACCCAACCGCCGTAAGGGCGCACCTCCTGCGCCACGGCGCGCAAGAGCCATGGCAGGTTGTGGCCGCCCGCAAGGTCATGGCCCCAGATGCCGGTGTCCTGGCCGATGAGAACGATCTCCCTCACGCCGCCTTGGAGCAGGTGACGAACTTCGGAGAGGATGACCTCGGGCTCGCGGGACTGATAGCGGCCTCTGATGTAGGGAATGGCGCAGAAGGAGCAGAACCTGTCGCAGCCGTCGGATATCTTGACGTAGGCGAACGCCGCCTGCACGGTGCGTGCGACCTCAGGCGCCCCCTGCGTCTCGTCCTCCATTCCAAGGACGCGCTTGAGCACGGCGCAGATCTCGTCCTCGCGCTTGCAGGGCACGAATGCCGCGACGTCGGGCATCTCATGCTCGATTTCGTCGCCGTAGCGCGCCGGGATGCAGCCCGCCATCACAACGGGACAGGTGATGCCGTGCTCGAGCTTTTCGGCAACGAGAGAGAGCGTCGTCTCGATGCCCTCCTCAACGGCGCTCATGAGAAACGAGCAGGTGTTGACGATGATGACGTCTGCCTGGTCGGGGTCGTCGACGATTGTGAGCTGGGCGTCGGCTTCGATGAGGGCCCTCATGCGGTCGGAGTCGACCTCGTTCTTGGCGCAGCCAAGTGTGACGAACGCGACGTTTTTGGTGGTAGTCTGCATATGTTTGAGGCCTTTCAGAGCCTGTCGTGTCGAATTCAAAGGGAAGGTTATCTGTAGTTGGTGAACTGGAGGGGCTGGCCGTAATCCTGTTCGCGCAAGAACGCGATGACGGATTGCAGGGCGTCTTTGCTCGGTGAGGAAACCTTGAGCTTGTCGCCTTCAACGCTTACCTTAACCTTGAACTTTGCGTCGCGCACGTCTTTGCTGATCTTCTTGGCAAGCTCCTGCTCGATGCCTTGCACCACGGTTCCGACGACTCGCACCGTGCCTGCGCTTGCAGGTTGGGGGTCGGCCCACGAGATGGAAGAGAGGTCTACCTTGCGGCGGATGAGGCGTGTCTGGAACACGTCGACGACCTGCGAGGCCACGAACTCAGACGGCGCTTGGACGGTCACGACGCCCTTGCCCTTGTCGAGCTCGATGGTGGCGTGCGAGTCTTTCAGGTCATAGCGCTGCACGAGCTCTTTGGACGCCTGCTGATAGGCGTTGTCCACTTCCTGGATGTCCACTTCGGAAACAACGTCAAAGCTGCTGTCTTTGGATGCCATGTCTTCCTCCTTGGTTCTGGGCGCAAAGGCCCGGCTTGTCTGTTCTCTTGAAGAGGCGCCTTAGCGCGTCAGTAGGAGCCGTCCTCTTCGTCGGAGGATTCGTCGCCGTCCGAGTAGGCTGAATCGTCCTGATAGTCGCCCGACCCATCGGAGCCGTCGTCCGACCCGTCGGACTGAGACGAGTCGTCGGTCGCGGCGGGTTCCTGGGCCCACTGGTCTTGCGGCACGTTGGCATTCAAGACGTACATGCCGTTTGAGATGGTCGGCGTCACTTGCGTGCCGTTGATGGACACCGTCACGCCCGTCGCGTCGCTGAGGGTGATGGCGAGCGTGCGGCCCACAGTCCACTCAAGGCTTGCGCCAGGCTGGAGGTTGTCGGCGTAGACCGAGGCCCCGTCAACCGTGACCTCCGCCCATACGGTGTTGGCCGCGTCGGCAGCGAACGCCAGCGTCGCCGTCGAGTTGACGGGGATGGCGTCGAGGTCGATGCCTGAGGGATTGAGCTTCGTCGTGTCGACGATTGTGCTCGGCTGAGTGGTTTGCGAGGCGCCGCCAGAGACCGTGGTGACCGGGATGGACGTGCTGCCCGCAGCGTCAGACGCCTTGCTTGCGCATGAGCTCACGGCCACGGCCACGACCACGACGAGCACGATTGCGAGCACGCCGATGAAGATGAGCATCGTGCGTCTGTCGGCTCGGATGGCGTCGAGCACGCCCCAGAAGACCTCGGAGAGGCTCTGTTGCGTGGAGTGAGACGTTTGGTTGCGTCCGCCCGACCTGCCGCCGCTGCCGCCCTCGTAACCGCTGTCGATGTTGAGCGGTTCGGCGGTCTCGCGTTGACGGGAACCCGTGGGGCGGGGTCGGCCAGGCGCGGACGGCGCCCCCGGCCTATCCCGACGAGGCAGGGGCCTTTCTCCCATCGTTTGACGGGCGCTTGGAGACGACGGCGTCGGGCGGCGCGAGGCCGTCGAGTTGGCCGCGCGAGGCGAACCCGCGCGCACGGCGTCAGGGCGTTCCCCTGAAAAGTTTGCCGCTCCGCCGCGAGAAGAGGGGGCCGGCCTCTCATTGCTTGAAACCCTGCCAAGCGAAGGCGGCCTGGATTCTCTGTCGTGCAAGCCCTGGGACGAGGGATGCGTCTGCCGCTGGCCCGCGCGGTCTAAACGAGAGCCGTCTCGTTTGCCGGTGGACAGGGCCTTGTCACGAGCCGCATGCTCCTGCTGGCGCGCCTCGTATTCGTTGCGCTGCTCCTCATAGAGGCGCAGAACCTCGGGGGTGTTGAGGCCCAGGTAGCGTGCGTATGACCTTATCGAGGCGCGTGCGTACCCTTCGGGGGGCATGGCGTCGAAGTCGGTGTACTCGATTGCCTCGATGACGCGTTGACGCAACTTGGTGTCGGCCGCCGCCCTCTCGAGGGAGATACCGAGCTCTTTGCGTCGTCTCGCGAGATATGTGCCTACGGGTTGCAAGTTTGGCATCTGTTGCATCACTCTCCAGACGGTGTGCTGGCGCTACGGAGGGTCTCGAGTTCGTCGAGGTCTGCCACAAGGACGTCGCGGGGCTTCGATCCCCTGGCCGGACCCACGACCCCCATTTCCTCAAGCATGTCCATGACGCGGCCCGCGCGCGCATAGCCGAGCTTCATGCGGCGCTGCAGCATCGAGGTGGAGCCGAGCTGATTTTCTACCACGAGTTTCGCCGCCTCCCAAGCCAGGGGGTCGTCATCATTGCCTGCATCATGGGATGTTGCGGCGGGGCCGGTCGCATCGACCGAGGTGTCGAGCGACAGCTGAGCGCCGGTGCCGGGCATGGGGGCCATGGCGCAGGGTCTGGCGGCGGGCTGGGCCTTGATATGGGCCAGGATCGCCGACTTCTCCTCGTCGGTGATGTTGCAGCCTTGGATGCGTCGGGGAATGTCGCCGTGCGCGGCCTCCAGGTACAGCATGTCGCCATGGGGCAGAAGCTTCTCTGCGCCCTTCTGGTCGATGATGATCTGCGAGTCGGTACCCTTGGAG
>CAKUKJ010000210.1 GCA_934662525.1 uncultured Coriobacteriales bacterium
GGCTGCGGGAACCTTCGGCAAGCCGGGCATGGTCATGACGCTGCCGGCCAGCACGACGACAAAGCCTGCACCGGCGGAAACCTTGACCTCGCGCACCTGGATGCGGAAGCCCCGCGGGGCACCGAGCTTGGCGGCATCGTCGGAGAAGCTGTATTGGGTCTTGGCGATGCACACGGGCAAGTTGCCAAAGCCGTTCTCCTTGAGTGCCGCCAGCTGCTTGACGGCGGCAGGGGCGAAATCGACGCCGTCGGCATGGTAGACGCGCGTGGCGACCGCCTCGACGGCCTCCTCAATGCTGGCGCCGTCGGGATAGGCGAAGTGCAGCTCGCTGGGTTGCTCGACCAGACGCAGCACCTCCTGGGCGAGGGCGATGCCGCCTTCGCCTCCTTTGGCCCATACCTCCGAGAGCACGGCGTTGACGCCCTGTTCGGCACAGCAGGACTGAATGAGCTCAAGCTCGGCAACGGTGTCGGTGGGATGGCGGTTGATGGCCACGACGACCGGCAGCCCGAAGACGTCGGTGAGGTTGGCGACATGCTGAAGCAGGTTGGGCATGCCGGCCGCCAGGGTCTCGAGGTTCTCCTCGTTGAGGTCGGCCTTGGCCACACCGCCGTTCATCTTGAGGGCGCGCGCCGTTGCGACGAGAACGACGGCGTCGGGCGCGATGCCGGCCATGCGGCACTTGATGTCGAGGAACTTCTCGGCGCCCAGGTCGGCGCCGAAGCCGGCCTCGGTCACCGTGATGTCGGAGAGCGCCATGGCCATGCGCGTCGCCATGACCGAGTTGCAGCCGTGGGCGATGTTGGCGAAGGGGCCGCCGTGCACGAAGGCGGGCGTGCCCTCAAGCGTCTGGACAAGGTTGGGCTTGAGCGCGTCCTTGAGCAGGGCTGCCATGGCCCCAGCCGCCTTGAGCTGGCCGGCAGTGACGGGCTCGCCCGTGTAGGTGTAGCCCACGACGATGCGCGCGAGCCGCTCTTTGAGGTCGGGGATGTCGCGGGCCAGGCACAGCACGGCCATGACCTCGGAGGCGACCGTGATGTCGAAGCCGTCCTCGCGAGGCGTGCCGTTGGCCTTGCCGCCCAAGCCGTCGACGATGAAGCGCAGCTGACGGTCGTTCATGTCGACGACGCGCTTCCATGTGATGCGTCGCGGGTCGATGCCAAGGGCGTTGCCCTGCTGGATATGGTTGTCGAGCATGGCGGCAAGCAGGTTGTTTGCTGCGCCGATGGCATGGAAGTCGCCCGTGAAGTGCAGGTTGATGTCCTCCATGGGGATGACCTGGGCATACCCGCCGCCGGCCGCCCCACCCTTCACACCGAAGACCGGGCCCAGGCTCGGCTCTCGCAGGGCCACGGCGCACTTCTTGCCCAAGCTCGTCAGGGCGTCGGCCAGGCCGATCGTCGTGGTCGTCTTGCCCTCGCCGGCAGGCGTGGGGTTGATGGCCGTGACAAGCACGAGCTTGCCGGGCTTGCGGCCAGCCTCACGCAGCAGGTTGTAGTCAACCTTTGCCTTGTAGGTACCGTAGTTCTCAAGGTACGCCCCGTCGATGCCAAGCTTGGCGGCAATCTCGACGATGGGCTGGGGCGTCACGGACTGGGCGATCTCGATATCAGTTGCCATGGAACTCCCTTTCTATAAGGGGAAACCTCAGGTCTAGTACGCTGGTGCAAGATGTCTAGCACAAGCTAACATGCCTGTGCGGGCAAAGGGTGCGTGTTTGGTGCACGTCGCACAGACGGTCTGCACGGCGGGGCAATCGGCAACCCACCGCCCCGAATAACCCAGCTAGCGCTCAGCGCGCGCCGAAAGGGCCTCTTGCACCTCGCGCGGGGTGACATCGGGGTCGAATCCATACGCGCAGGCCAAGGCGTCGGCTTGCTCGCGGCGCAGCTCCGCCAGCTCAGGGCGGTCGCCGTCGTACAGCCCGGCGGCCTGGTTGAGCGCATAGACGCAATACACGACGAGCGTCTCGTCTACGGCCGAGAGCTGCATCATGGCCACCAGCGAGGCACTGGAGAGCGCAAGCGCGCACGAGGCGTCCATATCAAGCACCGATCCGACGACACCCTCGAAATCCTCAAGCGCCGTCTGTACCTCACCGACACGTCGCGCCTCTATGCCATGGAGCACGGCCTCGCAGAACCGGGCGATCATGTCCATCAGGTAGTCGCTTTTGATTGACACGTCCCATCACTCCCTCTCTATATATATGAGACATACGCGATGACACAGGCCGGCGGCGCGGCCCTAGGCCTGCCCGTCCTCGTCGCCAGCCACCGGAAGCCCCAAGTGCTCAAAAGCCCGCGGCGTCGCCACGCGGCCCTTGGGCGTGCGGTTGATGAGACCTTGCTGGAGCAGGAACGGCTCGTAGACGTCTTCGAGCGTCGAGGCATCCTCGCCCACGGCACTCGCCAGCGTAGACAGACCCACAGGCCTGCCCATGAACGTCTGGGCAAGCGTGGAGAGGATCTTGTTGTCCATCCAATCCAGCCCCATCTCGTCGACTTCGAAGAAACTGAGGGCGTCTGCAGCCACGTCGGCCCCGATGACTCCCGAGGCGTGCACCTGCGCATAGTCGCGCACGCGTTTGAGCAAGCGGTTTGCCAAGCGCGGCGTTCCACGGCTGCGCGATGCGATTTGAGCCGCCCCCTGCTCGTCGATGGCGACGCCCAAGATGCCGGCGGAGCGCATGACGATCTGGGTAAGCTCTGGGGGCGCATAATAGTCCAGACGCGAGATAATGCCGAACCTGTCGCGCAAGGGACCGGTGAGCAGGCCGGAGCGCGTCGTGGCGCCGACAAGCGTGAATCGGGGCAGGTCGAGGCGGATGGAGCGGGCCGCAGGGCCCTTGCCGATGACGATGTCAAGGTAGAAGTCTTCCATCGCCGGATAGAAGACTTCCTCCACCGCATGGTTCAGGCGGTGGATCTCGTCGACGAAGAGGACGTCGCCCTCCTGCAGGTTCGTGAGAATGGCAGCCAAGTCGCCCGTGCGTTCGATGGCGGGGCCGGAGGTGCACTTGATCTGCGCGCCCATCTCGTTGGCCACGATGGTGGCGAGCGTCGTCTTGCCCAGGCCGGGCGGGCCGAAAAAGAGCAGGTGATCGAGGCACTCGCCGCGCTGCTTCGCCGCCTCGATGGCAACGCGCAACGTCTGCTTCACGCGTTCCTGGCCCACATAGTCCTCAAGAAGCTGCGGGCGCAACTTGCGGTCGACGTCGAGGTCGTCGGGCGTGAGCTCGGGCGTCACCGCACGCCCTGAGGCAGAAGGCGCGGCAGGGGCGTCGGCCCAAAGGTCCTGTTTGTCTGCTTCCCACATCGTGTCTTAGCTCCCGAGGCGCTTGAGGGCGAACCTGACGGCCGCCGAGGTGTCCGCGGCAGGCCCATCATAACCGTTGAGCGCCGCCTCGCACTCGGCCGAGGTGAACCCCATCGAAAGAAGAGCCTCGGTCGCCTCCTCGACGGCCGAGTCCGCCGGGGCGGGCGGCGCCGATAGCTGCGAGGCAGCGATGCGGGTGGGGGCCTGCTTGCCCAGCGAGTCCTTGAGCTCCAGTATCATGCGCGAGGCGGTCTTCTTGCCCACGCCAGGCACGCCGGCCATACGCTTCTCGTCCCCTGCCGCCACGACCTCGCGCAGGGCGTCGGGCGTGAAGGTGCTGAGCACGGAGAGCGCCAGCTTGGGGCCCACGCCCGAGACGCCCAGGAGCTTGTCGAACACCGCGCGCTCGTCCGTCGTGGCAAAGCCGTAGAGCGTCATTGCGTCGTCGCGCACCTGCATGCGCGTGTAGACCAGGCATTCCTGCTCCTCGCCGGGAGCAGGCAGGCCGGCGGCTGTGGAGGTGGACACACCGCACTCGAACCCCACCCCGCCCACGTCGACGACAATGCCGAAGGCCGACTTCTGCGCTATGCGACCCCTGAGATGCGAAATCAAAGCCTCGTTCCCCTTTCACGATAAGCGCTGGCAGACGGTCTTGAGAGGTTTTGGGCCCGGCTCATGGAGCGCCAAGCTGCCAAGTGGGCATGACAAATGGCCGCAGCAAGCGCATCGGCGGCGTGGTCGGGCTTGGGCTCCTGCTCCAGATGGAGGAGGCTCTTGACCATATACTGCACCTGCTGCTTGTCTGCCGCGCCCGTGCCGGCCACAGCCTGCTTGATCTGCATGGGCGTGTACTCTCCCACCTCCAGGCCGCACCCCGTGCACGCCACGAGGGCCGCACCGCGTGCCTGGGCGGTCGCAATGGCACTTTGGGCGTTGGAGCAGAAAAAAACCTCCTCGATGGCGACTTCCATGGGGCTGTAGCGCATGATGACCTCGGCAATCTCGTCGTGGATGCGCTTCAGCCTCATCGGCAGCGTGAGGCCCTTGTCGGTATGGACGCAGCCATAGGCACGCGCCCGCACCTGCGAGCCGCGCGACTCGATGACGCCCCAACCGGTGTTGGCAAGACCGGGGTCGATGCCGAGAATGACCACGGGCAGGCACGTCCTCTCTTGGAATCGCCAGGCTGCAACCGCCTGGATGCCAGCAGATTCGATTGCATTGCCCCATTTTAGGCTACCTTGCCCCCTCGGGGCCGTTGCATGCAGGCTTCAAATCAGGGCCCGCAAAAAAACTGAGCCTTTTGCCGCATATCGGCATGTACAATGGGCAACCGTTCAATCGGGTTTTTCGGCCGCTCGCCACAACGGGGGCCGCAGGGCCGGGCACGCAGAACCGCGCGACAAGGAGCACCGCTTTGCAGACATCCGAGCAGGCAACCGCAAACAGCCAAAACGCCCACTCGAACGCAGAATACGACCTCGTCGTCGTGGGGGCAGGGCCGTCCGGCGTCATGGCAGCACGGCAAGCGGCCCAAGCAGGGCTGCGCGTCTTGCTGCTGGAAAGCTCGGCCCTGCCTCGCCGCAAGAGCTGTGGGGGCATGCTCAACGCATATGCCCAAAGGTTCCTCGAAGACGTCGCCCCGCTGCCCCATGACATGGTGCTCGACCCAGCATGGGTGCACTTCCGCTACTACGATTGGGACCGCAAGATCAAAAAGCCCTGCTCGTTGCGCTTTGCCAACGTCGACCGCGCGCGCTT
>CAKUKJ010000211.1 GCA_934662525.1 uncultured Coriobacteriales bacterium
GGCATGGACGGTCTGGATGGAAAGGGAGTCATCACGCAGCATGAGGTCGGCGAACGCGCAGCGCACGCGCGTCGCGTGCATGGCGCGCAGGTCGCGGCGGTGCTTGACGGCCAGCGACTGGCGCTCCAGCGCGAGCTTGATCTGGTCGGCAATGGCGTCGAGAAACTCGAGGTCGTCGTTGGTGAAATGACTTCCCTTCACGGCAACCGCCAGCACGCCCTCCATGCCCGTCTGCGAGATGAGCGGCAGATAGATGAAGTCGGACTGCTCGTGGAAGTCGGTGAGGGCGCCGGCGCGCGTGGCGTTCTCAAAAACCCAATGAACGACATACTGCTCGATGAGCGAGTTGAACTTCGCCTCGTCGAGGTCCCCGTCCACGACGTTGACCGCAGGCGCCCGGCGGGCGCGGCCCTCGGCCTCGGCGTCAAAGGGGTCGGCCAGGTAGATGGCGCACGACCTGCCGAAGAGGCTCACGACACTCTGAAGGGCCGTGTCCACCGTCTCGGCCACGCCGTGGGCATAGAAGAAGCTGCCCGTAAGGTCGAAGAGGGCCTCGGTGCGCCTGAGCGCGGCGTCATGGGCGTCGGCCTCCTCGCCGATGCGCACGACAAGCGCGCCCACCACGACGGAGACGACGACGAAGAGCACGAAGGTGAGCAGGCTCGCCCGATGATCTATCCCCAGGTCGAAATAGGGGCGCACGAAGCGCCAATCCTGTATGAGAGCCCCGACGAGCGCCGCCGCGAGCGTGGGCAAAAACGCGCGGGAAAAGAAGGCGACGGCCACCGTGCCGGCCATGAAGGCGAGGTAGGTGACGCCCTCGGCAAAACCGAACACGTACGCCGCGTAGGCGCCGGCCGTGGCGGCAAGCAGGCACGCAAGCGTGATGAGCCATGTGCGGGGGCGTCTTACGCGGTGGACGCGGCCTGCCTGGGTGTCTTTCAGCGCGTCGGTTGGCAAACCCTGTGACACATCAGTACTTTCTCATAGGGATGAGCTTGACGAGCGGGCCGTGATTGAACATCAGGGGCGCGGTGCTGCGCACCCAGGCGTCAACCTTGTCCCAGTCTCGGTAATCGCCCTCGGCAAGCGGGTATACGCGAAGCGCCAGCTTCTCCATGCTCGTAAAGCCCTCGCTTCGCTTCCACCCCGGGAAGACAACGCTTGCCTTGGGATGCAGGCCATGGGCGGTCTCGTGCATGACCGTGTCGAGGTCGCGCTCGGCCAGGCCCTCCGTCTGCGGGGAGGCGGCCCTCAGGCCGACCGAGAACAGGGCGAGCGGATGCTTGTCGAGAAATTCGGCGTTCGCCGTGAGCCAATCGCGGGCTTCCTTGTGGAACTTGCCCATACGCACGCCACTGCCGAAGACGACGGCGTCGATGTCGGCGGGAATCATGGGCATTTCCTCAACGCTTACAACTTGGGGACGCACCCCATATGCGATGAAATCGCATCCGATACGCTTGGCAATAGTCGTGGTGCAACCAGAGAGAGTCGAGTACGCAACAAGTACCTTCGACATGCGATGAAGCATGCAATCTCCTATTCCCCAGCAGGCAACATAAGACGAACTCCTATTGTAGCGCACAAAAAAGGCCGCCCGCACGAAGCAGGCGGCCTTTGCGAAACTAAAAATCGAGAAACTTCGGTTAGTCCTCAATCTGGATGGAGTTGCCCATCACGACAGGCATGAGCAGGCAGATGGCGTACACGAAGAACGCGATGCCGGCCATGGTGGCGCTCATGGAGGAGTCGAGCACGACGCCCAGGGCAAGGCAGATCATGACGAGCGAAAGGATGATCTCGATGACCATGCCCTTGTAGTGCAGCGCCTTGGTGGAGCAAGCGCCGAAGAAGACGCCCAGGCCGATGAAGGCGATGAACAGGGCGACGACCCACTCGAAGGAGAAGGTGCCCACGAACGGGTCGACGATGGCGCCCACGCAGGCGGTGAGCGACATGATGCCGGAAATCACCAGGTAGCCGGAGATGGTCTTGGAGCCGCCGGCGTTCTTCCAAGCGGCGATCTGGCAGATGCCCGCGACGGCCATGACGACAGCGCCGACGAGCTCGCCTGCAGGCCAGGTGTAGCCCTCGGGCAGAGTCGGGTTGTGCAGGGCCTCAGGCAGGATGCCATGGCCCACAAAGCAGATGACGCCCATGACGACCAGCAGCACGGCGCTCACGACGAGGCCCATGCGCGCCCAGCCGATCCTCTTACCAAACTCCATGGTAGAACCCCTTTCCTCCGCGCCCAAAGGCGCGCTCCCGGTCGCGCTTGCGGCCGAAGTACAGAACTTTCCTGAGCAAGTATTCTATAGCTATTGCCAAAAAACAACAGTCTCAGCGCGCGTGCGCACGCGCTTTACCCAAAAATGCACGCAGAAAACTAGCCACGTGCAACAAAAAGGCCCCCGCGTGCAGCGGGGGCCTTGGTTCGCGGGGCCTGGATGCCCTGCCGATGCTTAGAAGACCTCGACCTTGTCGCACCAGAACGCATAGGAGCTACCGTCGGAATTGAGCACGCCGTACACGGTGACCTCCTTGCCCACCTCGAGGTCGGCCTGGACATCGCTCGCATAGACGCCGATGCCCAAAGTGGAGCCGTCGTTCAGCGTTATCTCGCTCCAACCAAGGCTACCGTCAGCCGGCACGTTGACGCTGGAAACCGTGCCGGTCATCGCAATCTGCTTGCCGAGGTATGCGTCGGGGTTGGCCGTGAAGTCCGTGGCGTACGGCCACTCATAGGACGAGGTGTCGACCACCCGGACAAGACCGGACATCGCGTCCAAAAGGTTCTTCGAGGCATCGGAGATCTCTTGCTCAGTCGCGTTGCTCGACGTGGCCACGTCCTTTGCCGCATCGATTGCCTCCTGCGCCTTGAAAGCCGACAGGCGGGTGTACACATGGGAAGCCTGGTCGGCAAGCGTCGTCTCAGCGTCGGCCACCGCCGTTTGCAGCGCCTCGGCCGTGGTTGCTGTGACATGCGTCGAAGCGCCCGGGTTGGCGGCCTGCTCGCTCTTGCAAGAACCGATTGCAAGCGAGAGCACGACGACGAGCAGCACGAGAACCGCCACGCCGATCCAGAAGGTCGGCTGAGTGTGGAGCGGCCTTGTGCGCGCGCCGCAATGCGGGCAGCGCACCTGCAGGCGGTCGACAGGGCTGCCGCACATGCGGCAAGGCGCCCCGACCCCCAGGTAGTCGTCTGCCTCGATATCCAGCTTGCCCCTGACGCGGTCGGCAGAGAGGTCGTGGATCTTGCTCGTCAGGCCACCGAAGGCGCCGGTCACCGCACCGGCGACGTTCCCAAGCACGTTGCGGGCCGCACCTGCACCGTTTTGCCGCGCAGGCGCCCCGGAGCGCGAACGCGCCTCGCGAGGCTGCCTGGTCGGGCGCTCCGCAGCCTGCCTGCGATCGGCATAGCCCCTCTCCTGCTGCTGCTGTTGCGGGGCATAGCCGTAATCCTCGTATTGGCCGCCTTGCGTGCCCGCATACCCCTCGGCGTCCTCACCCATCGTATATTGCTCGTCCCTCATTGGGACCTCCAATACCGCTTCTGCCTTGCCTATCCAGTCCTAAGCAGACTAACACATCGGGAATTAAGGGGCCCGCAGCGCGCCGACACGGCACAAGCTTTGCGCTTACAAGAATTGTCTGTGGAGAGGCTACCGTCCCAGGATTTCTTTCAGGTACTGTTGAGCGCGCTCCACGATGTAAGGCACGTCCGTGGTCGACGGGCAATCCGTCGCACTGTAGTCCTTGTGCACGCCGATATGGTTGCCCAGCCCGATGCTCGTCCATCCCTTGTACGCGCACAGCGTGGCGATGAGCTGCGCGCCCGTGTCCATCGTGGCTTTCGAGGGGGGATTCTCGGTCGTGCCGACGAACTCGATGGAGAGAGTCGTCTTGTTCGCCTCCCAGTTGCCCACTGCCCAGGCAGTGTCAAAGTCCTGGACGTACTGATGAATCGAATTGCCAAAAACCGAGAAGTGCGCGGAGGCCTGCCTCTCGCCACCGGTGAACGTGCTGTCCACCGAGGCCTGGGTGCTGGACTCGCTGATGTGAATCACGACGGTGTCCCAGTCGTTGCCGAAGCGCCCCTCCGTGTAGTGGGCCGCCTCCATCCACTCGAACGTCTTGCCCGCCAGGTCGGAGGACCAGTCGTGCGCGATGACCACGTCGGCAGACTCGAGCGTCTGCGTGCGGCCGGTGGCGGGGTCGTACACGTCGACATAGAACGTGTAGCGGCCCGGGGTGTCATCGGGCAGCTTCCAGGAGTACGTCGAGCTGGAGACGCGGCCGGTGCCGTTGTTGAGCGTCGAGTCCCAGTCGGCCCAGCCGTCGCGTTGCCAGACGTAGTTGTACTGCAGTCCGGATGCCTCACCCGCAACCTCAACTTGAAGCTGAACGGTGCCGCCGGCCTGAATCGAGGACGCGTTGGTGACGGTGAGGCCCGTCGCCGTCCAAGTGCCCTTGACCTGCACCTGTCCCGCATCAACCGTGGTCGCGACCTTGCCGGACACCACCACGTCGACATAGAGGTGGTATGTGCCGGGATTTTGCGGCGTGAAGGTGTAGGAGGCGTCGGTGGTATAGGCGCCGCCGTCGCGCACGGTGGAACCCCACTCGGCCCAGTCGTCGCGCTGCCAGACGTAGTTGTACTCAAGCGAGCCAGACGCAACCCCCTCGACGCTGGGCGTCACCGTGAGCGACTCGCCCAGATCGATGCTCGCCGCGCTCACCGAAGCGCTGGCCTTCACGGACGCGCGGGGGGACACGACGATGCTCTTGGAGACCGTCTGCTTGACGCCCGAAGGGCTGATGACGTCGACATAGAGGGTGTAGGTTCCGGCTGCGGAGGGCGTGAAGTCCCACGTTGTCTCAGACGTCGCCTTGCCGGTGTCCTTGACCGCCAAGCACACGTAGTCGCCCGCCGCGCGCGAGGAGGTCCGCTACCGCGCCGACGACGCCGGCCGCCTGCTGTTCGCCCGGCTGGCCTGGCCCGGCTACACCGCCACCGTCGACGGCCGGCCGGTCCCGGTGCTCGACGGACCGGCCGGTCTCCTGGCGGTCGAGGTC
>CAKUKJ010000212.1 GCA_934662525.1 uncultured Coriobacteriales bacterium
CACCGGAACAGCCACCGCCACCCCGTCACCGGCCCACTCGCCCAGCCGGGAGCGCCGCGCGGGAATGTCTCCGGCCGCACCGCCCGTCTCCAGCTCGGGCCATCCCGGGTCGCGCGCCTCTCCCTCCGGCTCCTGGGCCCCCGCCACCCCCGCGCCGAGGCCGGCCTTGACCAGCCCCCCGCGGCTGCGCCGACGCCGATCCGGTGATGATCGTCCACGTGCGCGCCATGCGGCTCCCCGGCGACGTCACGCTGACTGGCACCGTGGAAGGAACGGACCTTACGGCCTCGATCGCCGTGACCGTCGTCCAGCCCGGCGTTCAGGGCATCGGCGAGCTCGACGATGTGACGACGCGCGCCGGCGTGGCTCCGAAACTGCCCGAAACCGCAGAAGTCACCTGGGAAGACGGAAGCGTCACCCAGGAGGCCATAGACTGGGACGAGATCGACCCGCGCAACTATGCGCAGGCAGGCAGCCTCACCGCGACGGGCGTCATCCCAACCGCCGACAACGCCCAGGTCAGTGTGCAGGTAACCGTAACGGCAGCCCCGACCATTGCCAGAGTCTCCCCCGTCGGTGACATCACGACCCCGTCCGGCACGGCGCCTTCGCTTCCCAGCCAGGCCGAAGTGACATGGTCGGACGGCACCACCGGCACGGGTACCATCGAATGGGACACGGTGAGCGAGGCCTCCTACAAGGCACGCGAGGGCGGTGAGTTCCCCGTGCATGGCACGTTGACCGCCACGATTGGCACGGGCGACGAGGCAACAACCGACACGGTCGACGTAAGCACGACCGTCACCGTGACTCCCGCCAGCGCGACGAGCGTCGAGCAGCCCTCCGACGTGACAACGCGCACAAAGACCGCCCCGACGTTGCCTGCGACCGCACGCGTCACCTGGAGCAACGGCGACGTCACCGACGAGGCAGTGACGTGGGAAGCGGTTGACGCCGGCTTGTACGCCAAAGCGGGTACCTTCACTGCGAAAGGCGCTGTCGGCGCCACGGGGCAGAGCGTGACCTGCACGGTGACCGTCGAGGGCCCCACGGCCGTCTCCGCCAAGGCGGCAGACGTCACCACCGTCGCCGGAATCGCCCCCCAACTGCCGGAATCTGTGGATGTCACCTGGGACGATGGTACCGTGACGCAGGAAGCCGTGGTATGGGACACCGTGCCGCACGACTCCTATGCACAGGCAGGGTCGTTCGATGTGTCCGGCACCATCCCGAGCGCCGCGAACGTTCAGGCGCGCGCCCATGTGAGCGTCACGGCGGCCTCTGCCGTGCGTGCGGTCGTTGAGAACAGCGTCGTGACCACTGCGGCTGGCAAGGCGCCCACACTGCCCGCCACGGCAAAGGTGACATGGAGCAACGGCAACGTCACCGAAGTGACCGTGACGTGGAACGCCGTGGATGCCTCTCGGTATGCCCAGGCAGGCACGTTCGACGTGCAGGGCACCGTGGCAGGTCTGACCGTAACCGCCCATGTGAACGTAACGGCGCCAGAGGTCGTCAAGACCGCCGACACCTCGCCGAGCCCCGTGCTGCTCGCCATGCTCGCCTCCGGCGGCCTCCTCGCCGCCCTCGCCGGCCTTATCCTGCGTTTGCAGGCAAAGCGCAGGTAGAGAAACGCAAGCAACGCAGGATTGCTCACGCCCGGACGTCTCATCCCGAGACGCCCGGGCGTTTTGCTTCGCAGAATCCTTTCAACAGCCAGATTGCCCAAGCTCGCCGAGCGCTACAGCCCCAGCACTTGCGACATGACCTTGGCCAGCTCGGTGCGCTCGATGGGCTTGGACAGGTGGGCGTTCATGCCGACAGCCAGGGATTGCTTGATGTCGTCATCGAACGCGTTTGCGCTGACCGCGACGATGGGCACGGACATGCCGTCCTCCTTGCCGCTCGTGCGAATCTCGTGCGCCGCCTCCAGGCCGTTGAGCCTCGGCATCATCACATCCATTAGGATAATCTGGAACGTGCCTGCGGGGGCGCTGCAAAACGTGTCAACCGCCTCCCGGCCGTCGCACGCCTCGGTAACGCCGCATCCCATGTCCTCCAAAAAGACGTGCAGGATCTCCCGGTTCAGAGCGTTGTCCTCCGCAAAAAGGACGTTGACCCCGCTGAAGTCCGTGCGAAGCTCGGCTGCCCGCTCGTGCGCATGTGCCTGAGCCACAGGCAGGCGCAACGTGAAGTGGAAGCAGCTCCCCTGGCCCACCTCGCTTTCCAGGCTGATTCGGCCTCCCATCATGAGCACGAGGCGGTTGGAGATGGAGAGGCCCAGGCCCGTGCCTTGTTGGCGCTCAGGCGAGCTGTCCACCTGCTCGAAGCTTTGGAAGATGCGGTCGAAATCCTCGCGCTTGATGCCCACACCATGGTCACGCACGCTGAAGCAGACGCCGCTCTCCCCCGACGCGGTCTCCTCCTCCCGCACAGCGAGCTCGACCGTGGAGCCCTCCGGCGAATACTTGATGGCGTTGCCCAGCAGGTTGATAAGCACTTGGTTGATGCGCAGCGCGTCGCCGCGGAACCAGTCGTGCTGCAACGAGATCTCGGTTTGGAGGCGCTGGCCCTTCTCGGCAAACTTGGCATCCAGCATCGGGCGGAGGTCGTCGAGCAGCTGGCGCAGGTTGAAGTCGTCTACAACAAGGCTCATCTTGCCGCTCTCGATCTTGGACATGTCCAAGATGTCGTTGAGGAGGCCCAGCAGGTAGTGAGAGGAGGAGCGCACCTTGCGCAGGCAGTCGAGCCGGCCCTCCTCGGTCTGGTTGTCTTGCAAGGCAATCTCGGTCATGCCGATGATGCCGTTCATGGGCGTGCGAATCTCATGGGACATGCGCGCCAAGAACTCAGACTTCGCCTGCGCCGCCTGATCGTGATGCTCCAGGTTGAGGCGGTTCTGCATGATGGCCGCCAGCTGCGCCAGAAGCGTGCGGTCTTCCTCGGTGTGCGGCAGCTGCTCGTCGACGCCCACAAAGACTATCGTGTCGGCAAAGCGGCCGTTGTCGGCCATGGCAATCGCCAAACCCGCCTCGCCGCCCACCAGGTCGCGCACGACCTTGGGGGTGCCAGACAAAGCGCGCAGCTCTCCTAGATGCGGCAGGTCCGCAAGGCTGCGGTAATCTTCCTCCGAGCAGTGGAACACGGGCCTCTCGGAAGGCAGAGGCTTCCAGCAGTATTCCACGCTGCCCGACAGGCTGTCCTCTTGGAATGCCACCACGACCAGGTTCTTGAGACCATACAGCTCGGAAAGCTTCAACGCTAGAAGGTCGCTCGCAGCCTCAAAGCTGGCATTGTGGTCATACACGTTGAGCGCCACCGACGGCAGGCTCATGGGCTCGATGGAACCCAAGGACACGACCTCGCCGAAGGGGCGGGGCTGCAGGTGGTCCATGCTCGGATCCCAGGCCATGAGGCACACCCCGTGGCAACGCGCGGCCTCGAGGGCGCATGCCGCCCTATCTACCAGCTCGGACGTGGTCATGCCGTCGTCTCCCCGCGCGCATCCTGCATGGAAGCCGAGCTGCAGCACGCTGTCGCGCACAAGGCCCGCATACAGCCTGCGCAGACGCCCCAGCGCATGGGGAAGCTCTATGGGCGAACCCTGAGGAAGCCAGACGAGGAACTCGTCGGCCCCGGCACGAATCAGCGTCGCCGACGCCGTGTCGGGGCCACTGAACGTCTCGCGAAGCTCCTTGGCAAACTCAACGAGGATAACGTCGCCAAACGTCAGGCCGTATGCCCGCACGAGGGCGCCGAACCCGTCGAGGTCGATGAGCACCAGCCTGCCGACCCCGTTGCCGCGACGAAGCGCGTCGAGCGCGGCCAATCCCGGCTTCATTCGATACAGGCCCGTGACAGGGTCGGTTGCCTGTCTGCGCTCGCGCTCCAGCTCCTTGGCCTTGTCCTCGGTGATGTCGCGTATGTAGCCGACCACCTGGCGGTTCCCGCTCTTGGCGTCGCAAATCACCATGCCGTTGACCAGATACCAAACGCCCGGCTTGCCCTCGGGCTGGAAATATACCTCCACCGTCTTGGAGCCCCGTGCCATGGAGAACAGCCCGTTGATCTTTTGGCGGTCGGCCAGGGAAAGCGCCGGCTTGCAGAGGCCGCCCCAGAACTCGGCCACGCTCCACACTCCCGGGTGCAGCTGGCTGTTCACCAGCTCGATGGTGTCGTCCTGCTCCCGGTAGGTGAAGAAGACGTCACTGGAACTCTGCACGGCGATGCGGTAGCGCTCCTTCTCCTCGCGAAGCTGCGCCTCCGTGCGCTGCTCGCTCTCCGTCAGGTCCTCGACCACCCGATGGAGCTCGTCTATCTCGCGAATGCCAGACGGTCGGAACGCCCTCAGCGTCTCCGCCCCGCCCCGGATGCTGTCCATGAGGCGGTACACCGGGCGCGTGGCAAAGCGCGCCGTCAGCAGCATGATGACGATTCCCACCGCCGCGCACGCGACGCAGTTCAGCAAGATGTGCTGGTACAGCTCATTGCCGAGGCTGAAAATCGAGCCTTCTGCCACGAAGCCGCACAGGACCCAATCCTTGTTGTCGAACGGGACGTTGTTGCTGTAGAGCGTCAGCAGCGCCGCAACGCAATAGATGTCCTGGTCGCCAACCTTGCAACCCTCAACCTTCGCAAGCGGGTCCGGCGACACGGCCTCCAGGGCGAAGCTCTCCGACGAGCGCGCCACCGCGTTGTACAGCGCGCCCGTGCCTGCGATGGCGCGGTAGGTGCCGTCGGACTGGCGCACCGCCAACGCATAGCCCGCGTTCTGGTCGGCGTCGAGGTCACGCACGGAGAGATAGGAGTTGACCAGGTAGGAAACGGACACCTCCATGCCTATCACGCCATAGACCGTGCCGTCGTATATCAGGGGCACGGAATAGGCAATCATCTTGTGGTTGTCCAAGGGGTTGTCTTCAAGCTCGAAGGGCTCGGACCAATATCCCAGGTTGACGATGTCGACGCCGGGATTGTCCTGCGCAAGCTGGTAGGGAACGTAGAAGAAGTCGTCTGCGTCGCGGCCGCCGCTTCCCATAAACTGGAAGCCCCTGCCCCACGTCGTGT
>CAKUKJ010000213.1 GCA_934662525.1 uncultured Coriobacteriales bacterium
ACGTGCAGGAGAGAATCTATCCCGAAGCCCGGCACGAGCTGCTCAACGAGACGAACCGCGACGAAGTCTTCGCCGACGTGCTGGCATGGTTCGAGGCATGCCTCGAACCGGTTTCGGAGGCATAAACGAGGGCGCCGCCTCGTCCCGACCAGCGGACGAGGCGGCGCCCTTCATGCCTGCATAGGGGTGTGCGGTCTAAAAAGGCCGACCCTACTCGATCGCTCCCGGCTTGCCGGCGCAGCGCACGGGCAGGGGCTCGGGCAGCGGCACCCGGCGGAACTCCTTGAGGAACTCCACGATGTAGTCGGCGGTGCCGGCCATCATCGCGTCGCCCCAATCCTTGCTGGCGGTCTTTGCGTGGTCGGGCCCGATCCAGCCGTTGGCGGCGTAGCGCACCGCATCGCGCGGCATGCCCACGTGCACACCCTTGAAGAGCACGCTGCTCCAGCCGTCGGTGGGCATGGTTTCGCTCACGTCGTTCACGAGGTTCATCTCGCCGACCTGACCCTGCAGCTGCGTCATGTCGACGAGGTCGGGGTTCACGGCGAGCATGGCGGAGGTCTCCTCGCCGGCGCCGTGGCCGCCCTTCCAGGCGGGGTTGATCTCGCCGGCCATGAGCCACCAGTTCATGAGCGCGCAACGCGCACCGCGACGGTCGAGCTCCTCGCCCACCTGTGACAGCGGCTTGATGTTGGGGCCGTGGCCGTTGAGGAAGACGAAGCGGCGCGCGCCGTAGTCGAAGAGCTGGTCGGTGAGGCGCTTCGTGATCTGGTAGAGCAGGTCGTAGCCGATGGAGAGCGTGCCGGGATAGCCGAGCAGGTCGTCGGCCGCGCCGAACGGCAGCGTCGGGGCGATGAGGACGTCGGGGTCCTGCGCCTCGATGAGGTCGAGCAGGTAGTTGGGCGCGATGGTGTCGGTGCCGAGCGGGTTGTGGCGGCCGTGCTCCTCGGTGGAGCCGATGGTGAGGATGACGAGGTCGTTGCCGTCGTCGAAGTACTTCTTCACTGCGGGCCAGGTAGAAGTCTCAATACGCATAGGTTGCCCCCTTTGAGTTCGCCGCCCCATCGCCTGCTGGGGCTCGGGGCCGGCTTTTGCCATGACGCGGCCATTCTAGCCCGCCCGGCGACCACGGGCTGCTCAGCGCTTGCGATACATTGCTATGACAAAATCGATGGGCGTCTCCAGGGTTTCGACGCCGTCGAGCTTTGCCTTGTCGTGGGCGCTCGTGCGGTAATAGTAAGGCGTCATCTGAAAGACGGCCTCGATGTCGGCGGGGCAGGCAAGCGTGATGTCGGCCACGACCTTCTCGGTGCCGACAAGCTCAAGGCGCGAACATATGGGAAGCTTCTCATCGTTGAGGTAGGGCGTGTCGTATAACGCCTGCTTGAGGCCAAACAGGTGGCGCTTGCCGGGAACGACCGTGAAAAGGACGCCGCCTGGCTGCAGGACACGGGCGAACTCGGGCTCATTGAACGGGGCGAAGAGATGCGTTGCCACGGCGATGTTTGCGTCGGGCACGGGGATTGACTTGAGGTTGGCGACGAAGTATGTGGCACAGCCGCGCTTTGCGGCAAGGCGCACCATCTCTTTGGCCAGGTCGAAGCCGTAGACTTCGGCGTTTGGGATGGCACCCAGGGCTGAGGTGTAATAGCCCTCTCCGCAGCATATGTCGAGAATGGGGATGCTGAGCGGGCTCGGCGCATTCGGGCAGTCGTTCACGTGCTCGCCCACAAGCTCTACCAGTTTGTCCCTCAGCGGCTGGTAATACCCCTTGTCGAGGAAGTCGCGCCTGGAACGCGCCTGCGCTTTGGGGTCGCCCATGGTGTCGCCCGCCTTGGACGACCTCAGGAGGTTCAGATAGCCCTCGCGCGCCCTGTCGAACCGGTGGCCGTTTGCGCATGAGGCCTTCTTCTCCCCGTCGTCGAGGGGCGTATGGCATACCGGGCATAGCAACAGCGACATGGGCACGGCTTTCACGATGTGGGCGAACAAACTTGGAGCGCGCAAAAGTATATATCAGCAAGTCTGGACGGTTACCTCGGCGTCGTCGTAAAAAAGTCTATAGATTTAGCTTGCATATTCATGCATGGCATCCTATACTGGCGCTAGCTGAAGGCCCAGAAGGGCAAGCAAGCCTGGGGTGTTCGCTAACAACCTGCCAGCGTGCGAAGGCGCGACGAAGGAGGTGGCCCCTATGGCCGGAACTACCAGTTGCAACAACGAGGGCGAAGAGCCCGGCTCTATGGCCGCCGCCTGTGGGTGGTTTTAAAAGGCCTGCTAAGCGGCGGTATTTCTTTTTCAGATTGAGATTTGCAACAAGTCTTGTCAAATTGTTTCCCGACGGGAGATGAGTCCAAAGTATTAGTTCGCCGCGAGTTTTTCTCGCCGCAGTCCTGACGTTCCCAATGGCTGAACCGGTTGGAAGTGATTCCGAAGTTCTAGACTGATGGTCTTAAAAATGAATAATAAACGCTTAGCTATGCATTTGAGGTCGATTCCAATGTACAGGTAAAGCGTTTGAGCACGTCAAGTTCAAACGGGGAGGGGCGCACCCCTCCAAGGCAAGCAACGAGGCAGGGTCAGGAAGTCATCCTGACCCTGCCTTTTCTATGCCGCCTTCATGCAGGATGCGTCCTCGGAGTTCGGCTCGCGGGTTGCTTCGTCTGCGGTATCGCGCACGAAAGTGAGGAATCCTCGGGTCATGCTGAGAACGCCGCGATAGAAGCGCGTTTCCAAAAGCAGCTGGGCACGCTGTGCGAACTCGTCGAACCACGAGAGCATGTGCTCATCCACGAAGTCACGCACGCACGTGAGGTCATGAGCCGCAGCCTCATCGTCGCCTTTTTCCAAGGCAGATGCCGCTCGGTCGAGCAGCACGCCCACGAACTCGAGCATGTACGACAGATGGTCGTCGGGGATGTGCAGGCCGTCGTCCTTCTTGAGCCCCTCGCGTGCGTATATCGCCACGACGTCGTGGTAGGCCTGCTGGCACATGAGGCCGTCCTCGCTCGTGAAGACCGACTCATACGGCACGGGCGACTTGCCCTCGTAGGTCTTGGTGCCCACAAACGCCGAGGTGAAGTCGCAGGCAAGCTGTTGGCGCGTGCCCGTGTTGCGGCGGCGCAGGTAGCGTGCGATGTCGTTGAGGCCGCTGTCGATGTCGGCATTGATGCCCTTGAAGGCGGAGAGGTCCTGGTTTGCGAGATTGTCTATTTGCTCCTGCGAGAGGGTCTTGAAGTAGAGGGCGGAGAGCGTCTGTGCCAGCCGGGAGCATGCGGCGAGTATCTGGGTGAGGGCCCTCGTCTGGTCGTCGTCGCATGCATCCTGGCCGGAGAGGGAATCGTCGTGCTCCTGTGTGTCGGCGTCGGCCGCCGTCGCGACGTTCTCGTTCAAACGCCCGTCCGTCTCGTTCATCTCAATCTCTCCTCTCGGTCCCGCTCATGGGACTGTTGCCTGACATGCCTGTCCCCAGGCCTGAAACGAGACGCCGACCGGCCTCGGGGCGGGCCATGTGGCTCATTGCCGTGGGGCAAGAGGACGGCCGAGGGAAGGTATGCGCCCATGTCCTGTCGGCTGGGCCAGGGCCTCCGCCGGCCGCCCCAAAAACCTACCTACAGCTGGAAGTCCTGCAGTTCCTCCTGCCAGGTGGCAGTGGTGTCATGCAGGATGTACACCGTGCGGGGCTCGGCCCCCGTTGCGTCGGGCAGCCAGTGGCACGCATCCTCGCCTGCGGCCGCCACGGCCTTTGCAGCGTCGCTGTCCGGGTCGTCGAGGTCGCCGAAGAAGCGGCCGCCCGTGCAGCAGTTGTGCACGCAGGCGGGCTGCTCGCCTTCCTTGAGACGGGCGATGCAGCAGTCGCACTTTTCCACGATGCCCTTGGCCTCGTCGTAGCGGCGCGCGGCATAGGGGCAGGCGTCCATGCACAGCTTGCAGCCGATGCAGGCCTCGGTGTCGATTACGATAAGGCCGTACTCGTCCTCGCGATAGGTGGCGCCGGTGGGGCATACCTCCAGGCACGGGGCGTTCTCGCACTGCTGGCACTGGCGCGGCAGCCAGTACTGCTCCACATTGGGAAAGGTGCCGGTGGTCACGGTCTGCACGCGATTCCAGTATACGCCCAGGTCAAGCTCATGAGCGTACTTGCATGCCACGACGCAGCTGTCGCAACCGGAGCAGCGGTCGAGGTCGATAACAAGGCAGTTTCTCATTAGTACACATCCTCCGTCCTAGGCTCGTTCTGGAGCGTCGGCATGAACGGGCGGAACTCCTCGGGCTCGACCCACACGTTGTCGGGCTTCTCGGATTTCTCGATCTTCACCGTGAAGCCGCGGTTTGTGTACGAGCCGAAAACCTCGTTGAACGGCGCGGAGTTCTTGGTGAGCACGTTGATGTTGCACTCGCTCCAGCCGCCGTCGATCTTCTCCTGGGAGGCGTCGTAGCACTCGGGGTTCCAGAAGCGCTCCATCCACAGCACGCCGGGCGCTATGCCCTCGGTGATGTAGGCGCGCCCGCGAATCTCGCCGCGGCGGCTCGTGATCTTCACCCAGTCGCGGTGGGCGATGCCGTACTCCTCGGCCGTCTGCGGGTTCATGCGCACATCGGGCTCGGGATAGAGCTCTCGGGCGAAGGCGGCGTGACGCATGGTGCCATGGTGGAAGTAGGGCACGCGGCCCGAGGTGATGACGAGCGGGTACTCCTCGTCGGTCAGCGGGCTCTCGGCGGGCTCGATGAAGGTGCAGATAGGGGAGTAGTCGTGGCTTGCGGCGGGCATCTCCATCGGGTAGGTGAAGGGATAGCCGTTGCGCCCCATCTTGAGCAGCAGCGTGCAGTACACCTCGCACTTGCGGCTCTCGGTGGCAAAGCCGGCCGGCAGGTTGTCGTCCACGATCTGCAGGTACTGGTCGTAGGCCCAGAAGTCCTTGGGGTCGGTGACGATCGGGATGTACTTGTCCTGGTTGGCGAGAAGGTCGTCCCAATCCTGCGCGACGAACTGGTCGGCAACCTTGGCGCGCTGGTCGGCCATGGGCGTGGGCTCGGCGATGCTTGCGAACTCCTTGCCCATCTTCT
>CAKUKJ010000214.1 GCA_934662525.1 uncultured Coriobacteriales bacterium
CAGCAACAGCGGCGAGGGCGGCGAGAGCCCGCTGTACACCAAGCTCACGACGAGGGGCTCCCACGACACGCTCTTCTGCCCCAGCATGGCCGGCAACTCCCCCTTCGACGCCACCGCAAAGCCCGAGCCCTACCTGCACATGAAGGGCCAGGAGGTCTTCAAGTTCGCCGTGACCTCCATCTGCGCCGACGTGCGCCAGATGTGCGCCGAGGCCGGCATCTCCCCCGCCGACGTGGACCTGTACGTGTTCCACCAGGCAAACAAGCGCATCCTGGACTCCGCCGTGGAGAAGCTTGGGTTGCCCCGCGAGAAGGTGGCCTACACCATCCAGGACAGCGGCAACGTGTCGAGCGCCTGCATACCCCTCACGCTTGACGCGCTCAACCGCGCCGGGCGCCTCCACAGGGGCGACCTCGTATGCTGTTCAGGCTTTGGAGCGGGGCTTGTTGTGGCCACCACGCTGCTGAAATGGTGAGGCGCGCGGTAAAATAGCGTATCTGCGGGCATACTCGCCCGTTGAGCACGGATTGCAAGGACGGCTCATAAGCATGGCGCGCGGCAAAAGGCCGTGCGCCCCTACCAAGAAGGAGACACCATGTCCGACACTCTCGATCGCGTCAAGAAGGTCCTGCAGGAAGGCTTCGAGGTCGACCCCGCCAAGGTGACCCCCGAGTCCACGCTGGCCTCCCTGGGCCTCGACTCGCTCGACACCGTCGAGGTCGTCATGCAGTGCGAGGACGAGTTCGGCATCGAAATCGACCAGGAGTCCAACCCCGCCACCGTCGGCGAGTTCGTCGCCGTCATCGACAAGACCCTGGGAGAGTAGTTCATGATCCGCACCCCCTTGTGCGACCGGCTCGGCATCGAGCGCCCCGTCTTCCAGGGCGGCATGGCCTGGATCGCCGACGCGAGCCTGGCGGCCGCCGTGAGCGAGGCGGGCGGCTTAGGGATAATCGCCGCCATGAACGCCAACGCCGAGTGGCTTCGCGACCAGATCCACCAGCTGCGCGCCAAGACCGACAAGCCCTTCGGCGTGAACGTGATGCTCATGAGTCCGTTCGCCGACGAGGTCGCCCAGGTCGTGGCCGACGAGCACGTGCCCGTGGCCGTGACGGGCGCCGGCAACCCCGCCAAGTACATGGAGCTTTGGGAGAAGGCCGGCGTCAAGGTCGTGCCCGTCGTGGCCAGCGTCGCGCTCGCCCGCCTCATGGAGCGCCTGGGCGCCACGGCCGTGGTGGCCGAGGGCACCGAGAGCGGCGGCCACATCGGCGAGCTCACCACGATGACGCTCGTGCCGCAGGTGGTCGACGCCGTGAAGATTCCCGTGCTCGCAGCTGGCGGCATCGCCGACGGGCGCGGTGTGGCGGCGGCCTTCATGCTGGGCGCACAGGGGGTGCAGGTGGGCACGAGGTTCCTCGTGGCCAAGGAGTGCACGGTAAGCCGGGAGTACAAGGATCGCGTGCTCAAGGCGCGCGACCTGTCCACCACCGTCACCGGCCGGCGCACGGGGCACCCCATCCGCTGCCTGAAGTCGCCGTTCACCCAGAACTACGCCGCCGTTGAGAAGGCCGCCGAGTCCGACGAGGAGCTCCACGGGCTTTCCGCCGGCGCCCTGCGCAAGGCGGCGCAGGACGGCAACGCCCAGGAGGGCCAGTTCATGGCCGGCCAGATCGCGGCGCTCGTGACGAAGGAGCAGACGGCGGCCGAGATCGTGGACGACCTCATGGCAGATGCCGAGCGCGTGCTGGGAGGTGCGCAGCAGTGGGTAAGGTAGCCATTCTCTTCGCAGGTCAGGGCGCCCAGCACGAGGGCATGTGCGCCGAGCTCGCGGCGGCAAACGAGGCGGCCCGCGCGGTGTTCGCACGCTGCGACGAGGTGCGCCCCGGCACGTCCGAGCAGTGCTGGCACGCCGACAAGGCGACGCTCTCGCTCACGGCGAACACCCAGCCCTGCGTGTGGGCCGCCGACATGGCCTGCGCCCGCGCCCTGCAAGCCGCCGGCGTCGTGCCGGCGGCCGTGGCCGGCTTCTCGCTCGGCGAGCTTGCGGCGCTGGCGTTTGCCGGCGTGCTCGACGAGGCGCAGGCCTTCCGCGTCGTATGCCGCCGCAGCGAGCTCATGGACGCGGCCTGCAACGCCAATCCCGGCGGCATGGCCGCCGTGCTCAAGCTCACGCCCGGGCAGGTGGAGGAGCTTGCCGCACAGGCAGGCGCCTACCCGGTGAACTACAACTCGCCGGCGCAGACCGTGTGCGCGGGGAGCAAGGAGGCCGTCGCGACCTTGTGCGACCTCGCAAAGCAGGCGGGAGGGCGCGCCATGCCCCTCGCCGTGCAGGGCGCCTTCCACTCTCCGCTCATGGCGAGCGCCCGCGAGGGGCTGGGGTCGGTCCTGGCAGGCGTCGCGTTCAACGAGGCCAGCGTCCCCGTGTGGGCCAACGCCACGGCGGTCCCCTACCCCGCCGACGCCCAAGCCGCACGCGAGCTGCTCGCCGCCCAGGTGGCGAGCCCCGTGCGCTGGGCCCAGACGCTAGAGGGGATGGCCGAGCAGGGCATCGACACGTTCATCGAGGTGGGCCCCGGAAAGACGCTCACGGGCCTCGTGAAGCGCACGTTGCCCGAGGCGCGAGCGCTGGCATGTGAGACCCCCGACGACCTGGCGGCCGTGCTTGCCGCCCTCAAGGAGGACTAGCCATGGCTGAAGAGACCGCCGCCGCACCGGCCGCCCCCGTCGCGCCCAACCGCGTCGCCGTCGTGACCGGCGGGTCGCGCGGCATCGGAAGGGCATGCGCGCTGCGTCTGGCGCAGGACGGCTGCGACGTCGCCGTGCTCTATGCCGGCAACGACGAGGCCGCCCAGGCCACCGTGGCGCAGGTCCAGGCCCTGGGGCGTCGCGCCCGGGCATGGAAGTGCGACGTGGCGAGCGCCGAGGAGTGCGCGGCCGTATGCAAGGAGGTCGCGGCCGAGCTGGGGCCTGTGGACGTGCTCGTGAACAACGCCGGCGTCACGCGCGACAACCTCCTGGGCCGCATCAAGGGCGAGGACTTCGACCGCGTGATTGACGTCAACCTCAAAGGCGCGTTCAACATGGTGAAGGCCCTCTACCGCACCTGGCTGCGCAACAAGGGCACCGGCCGCATCGTCAACGTCAGCTCGGTCGTGGGCCTCATGGGCAACGCCGGCCAGGCGAACTACGCCGCAAGCAAGGCGGGCCTCATCGGCCTCACCAAGAGCGTGGCCCGCGAGCTTGCGCCGCGCGGCGTGACCTGCAACGCCGTGGCCCCCGGCTTCATCGAGACCGACATGACGGCCTCGCTTTCCACCGAGGTGCGCGCGGGCTACGACAGGCAGATCCCGCTGGGCCACATGGGCACGGCCGACGACGTCGCGCAGGTCGTGGCGTTCCTCGCGAGCCCCGCGGCCGCCTACGTCACCGGCGAGGTCGTCCGGGTCGACGGCGGCATCGCCATGTAGCGCTGGGCCCCGCGCCTCACCCGCCCACCCACCGGGCCGCATGGCCCCTGGCAAGCAGACCCGGCAAGCAAGGCAGCATTCTTTTCCGCACGAGCAAAGGAGCACGTCCCATGCAACGTAGAGTCGTGATCACCGGCATCGGCGCCGTGACGCCCCTGGGCAACGACGCGCCCACGAGCTGGGAGGCCGTGAAGGCCGGCGCCTGCGGCATCGCGCCCATCACGCATTTCGACACCGAGGCCTACAAGGTGAAGGTCGCCGCCGAGGTCAAGGGCTTCGACCCGCTCGAGCACGGCATCACCAAGCAGGAGCTTCGTCGAAACGACCCCTCCATCAACTTCGCCTTGGCCGCCTCCGACGAGGCCGTGGCCGACGCAGGCCTTCTCATCGAGGGCTCCGCGCGCCTGGCCGCCCTGGCCGAGCAGGACGGGGGCGCGACCGCCAACGTGGCGGCCGAGCGCGTGGGCACCTACGTGGGCTCGGGCATCGGCGGCTTCTCCACGATGATCGAGAACGTCCTCAAGTGCCACACCGACGGCCCGCGCAAGGTCAGCCCGCTCATGATTCCCAACATGATCGCCAACATGCCCTGCGGCGCCGTCTCCATCCGTCAGCACGCCACCGGCCCCACGCTGCCCGTGGTCACGGCCTGCGCCACCTCCGCGCACGAGATTGGCGAGGCATTCCACGCCATCAAGCTGGGACAGATCGACGCGGCCCTTGCCGGCGGCACCGAATACGCGGTCATCGAGGACGCCGTGGCCGGCTTCACGAGCTGCATGGCGCTTTCGAAGAACCCCGACCCCGCCACGGCCTGCCGCCCCTTCGACGCGAACCGCGACGGCTTCGTGATGGGCGAGGGCTCGGTCGTGCTCGTGCTCGAGGAGCTTGAGCATGCCCGCGCGCGCGGCGCGAAGGTCTACGCCGAGATCGTGGGCTACGGCAACACGGCCGACGCCTACCACATCACAAGCCCCGACCCCACAGCCTCGGGCATCGCGCGCTGCATCCGCATGGCCATGGACGAAGGCGGGGTAAAGCCCGAGGAGGGCCTGTACATCAACGCCCACGGCACCTCGACGCACCTCAACGACGCCTGCGAGACGGCCGGATTCAAGCTCGCCCTGGGCGAAGACGCCGCACGCACGGCCCGCATCAGCTCCACCAAGAGCATGCACGGCCACATGCTGGGCGCCACAGGAGCCATGGAGGCCATGGTGTGCGCGCTTGCCCTGCGCGAGGGCGTCGTGCCCGCCACGATCGGCCTGGCCACGCCCGACCCCGAGTGCGACCTTGACTACACCCCCGGCAAGCAGGCCGTGCCGGCCGAGCTCACCTGGGCGCTTTCTACCAACCTGGGCTTCGGCGGGCACAACGCCGCCCTTGCGTTCAAGAAGTACGTGGAGGACTGAGAATGGATTTGGAAACCCTGCGCGGCTTCGCCGACCTCATGGAGGAGCGAGGACTCACCCGCATCAAGCTGGAGGAACCCGACCTGACCCTCGAGCTTGAGCGCGAGGGCGCGGTTTCGCCCGCCCCCCAGGCTCCCGCCTGGCCGGCGTTCGCGCCTGCGATGCCCGCCGGCTGGCCCGCGGCG
>CAKUKJ010000215.1 GCA_934662525.1 uncultured Coriobacteriales bacterium
GTCTGCACGTTCTTCCAGGCCCAATATTGCGTGGTCAGCTCGCAGTACATGGGGTTGAGCTGTGAGATGTTCTCGCCCGCGTCGTCTTGCAGGCACATGGGGAACCGCGAGCCGGCGCGTGCGGCCCCCACCTGCACGGGCTGCAGGATGTCGCTGTCGAACGTGTCGACGAGCTTGTGCGTGCTCACAAAGATGCGGACGTTCTGCTTGTCGTAGCGGGCGAGGCCATGGCGCTCGTTGAGGGCGTCGAGGTTGCCTTGGGCCTCGCGGCGGAAACGCACGAGGTGGGCGTCCTTGGCGGCGTCGGCCCCGGCCTGCGCCGCCAGCTCATCCGCCAGTGCGATCCAGTCGCAGACGCGGTCGTTGGCGGCAAGGTCGGCGTTGGAGGCGAGCGCCGAGTAGATGCGGTCGCGCACGATGCGGAAGAGCTGCGCGCTCGCCGCGGCGCACCCGAGGGTCTGGCCGAGAAGCTCGACGCCGCCGGTCTTGTCGGCGTCACCGAGGCGGTCGAGCCATTCGTTGGCCAGGATGACCCCGCATTGGTAGCGCAGGCCGCGCGCGCATTCCCGAACGACGGCGTTATCGTGCTGCGCCGCCCAGGTGAGGGACGCGTCGATGCAGGCGCTGAACTGGGCGCAGTGGCGGGAGAACGTCGAGACGCTGATGGGGCTCGTGCCGGTCACGCCGGCGCCGAAGTGGTACAGCAAGGCACGCACATCGTCTGCGCTCTCGTGGCTCTGGGCAAGCGCGGCCAGCACGAAGGTCTCGTAGGAGTCCTCGGCGCGCTCAAGCCGGTTGGATGTCATGCTGGCGAAGGCGTACTTGGCCAAATCGGCGCGGTAGACGCGCTGGGTGGTGCGCCAATCCAGCGCGAAGCCCTCCGCCTCGCTGTAGATGCGTTTCAGGATGGCGGTGCCTTCGAGGCGCTCGATGTGGGAGTTGGTAGAGCCCTCCATTGCCGCCGCGGCCTCGGGCGCAAGGCCGTTCTCGCCTATGACCTTCATGCCGAAATGCAGGATGTCGACGGGACTCTGCTCGAGGCGGGCGGCGAGCAGCTCCAGCGCGTCGGGGGCCAGCTCGTCGTCGCCGTCGAGGAAGATGACGTAATCGCCGCTCGCGCGCTCGACGCCGGTCTTGCGCGCCAGATGCAGGCCGCGATTGCGCTGGTGTGTCACGCAGGTGAGGCGCCGATCCGCCTTGCATGCCTTGCCGATGAGGAAGGGCGTGGAGTCGGTGCTCGCGTCGTCCACGACGATGGCCTCGAAGTCGGCATACGTCTGCCCCGAGACGCTTGCGAGGCAGGCGGGCAGGTACTTCTCGACGTTGTAGGCGGCGATGAGAACGGAGAACTTAGGCATACGGTGTGACCCCTGACAATGTGTGCGAAGGACGAAAGGCGCAGCCTCGCAGGCTCGGCTTTGGGTATGGCAACCTATATTATAGGGGCACGCGTCTGCTAAGTTCTTGCTGGAATTGTGTCCTACACCCAAGGAGTTGCCTTGTGAGCAAGTTTTCAATCAGTGCGCCTTCCTATGGGGATGGGGCGCGAATTCTCGCACCCGCCGGTCGTATCTTTTACTACGACGTCCTTCGCGCCCTTGCGGTTATGGCCGTGGTCGTGCTCCATGTGGCTGCGCTCGAATGGGGGACATCCGACCCATCCAGTTCGACTTGGCAGGCTTACAACGTCTACGACAGCCTCGTGCGCTGGTGCGTGTCCGTGTTCGTGATGCTGTCGGGCGCGCTCATGCTCGACCCCGCCCGACCGGTCTCGTTTGAGAGGCTGTTGCACAAGAACGTGGCGCGCCTCGCGCTGGCGTTTGCTGTGTGGTCGGCTGTCTATCTCGTGTGGGACGTTGCCTGCGGCGCGGTCGAGCCTACCCCCAAAGGGCTTTTGCATGCCTTTGTGACGGGCCACTATCACCTGTGGTACCTGCAGATGCAGGTGTTCCTCTACCTCATAGTGCCCTTGCTGCGACCCGTTGCGCGCGAGCGCTGCCTCATGGAGCTCATGGTGGGCCTTGCGGTGCTCTTCTGCTTCGTGCCCAACCTCGCGTTCATGTCCCAGGCTGTGGCTGATGTCTTTAGCCCTGCATACGACAACATGAGCACCTCGTTTGTCTGCGGCTATGTGGGGTATTTCATGCTCGGCCGTTATCTGGCCACGGTCGAGATCCCCAAGCGAGCGCGTTTGGCGCTGTATGTGGCCGCTTTGGCCGCCCTGGCCTTCACGGCGGCGGGTACCTCGTGGCTCTCTGTCGACGCGGGCTTTGGTCGTGCTGACCTCTACGGCAACCTCATGCCCAACACGCTTTTGGTGAGCGCTGCCCTGTTTGTGGCCGTTCGCTATGGCCTGGGTGACGAGCGTGGGGGACGTTTTGCGCTGACTTTGCCGGGCCGTGTGCTGGGTAAATTCTCCTCGGCAAGTTTTGGCATCTACCTGGTGCATCTCCTTGTGCTTGAGGGCTTGCAGGCTCTGGGCGTCTCGCCGGATTTTTTGGGCGCGGCGCTCGGCGTGCCCCTGTTGTCGCTTGCCGTTTTGCTGATATCATCCGTTCTTGTTTTGCTCCTGGGCAAGGCCGCCCCGTTGCGGCGGGTACTGTAGCCAAGCCGTCGTTCCCATCTGTCGCCCGTTTTCAAAGGGAAGGTTTTGTACCATGCAGATGCGTTCCATAAGCCTTGCGCGATTCGCTGCTGTCGCCGGAATGGTCGGCATCCTGAGCGTTCCCGCCGCGGCGCTTGCCGCTGCGGGCACAGACTCCGGCGAGGGCGTCGCACCCGCTGCACGGCAGGAGGCGCTCGGGCAGGCCGACGGCGGTGCCTCTCGGGTCTCGTCCGATTCCGAGGCGACCGGTGACGACGAAGGGGAGGCATCTGGCGAGTCGTCCTATGGGTCTTCCGAAGACGTCCCTGCCGCCGAAGGCGGCACCGACGCGTCTGACGAGGCCCCCTCGGACTCCGCCGACACGGCACACGTCGATATCGCCGCCGCCGATGGTGAGGCGGGCCTTGCGGAATCCTCGTCCGTCTCTTCGCAGCCCGAGCAAGTCGCAGATCTTGCCGCGTCCGGTTTGCAGACGGCTTCCGCCCCCGCCGAGCCTTGCGGCATCAACGTCTCCGCCTCGGTTGCGCGGGTAGGTGTGCCCGTCACCGTCTCGGCTGCCTTCGGGGAGGGCGACGCCCAAGGGTGCACATACAACTACGTTTGGGCCAAGGCCGACTGGTCCGAGTGGGGCTCCACCGTGCGCGACCAGGGCGGCTATACCGCAGATGCCTCCTGGGAGTTCTGCCCCACGCAGACCGGCTCCTATATCCTTGCGGTCGACGTGGTTCGCGACGGCAAGGTACAGACGTTCTCGACCACAATCGAGGTCAAGTCCGCTTGGAACGCGACCGGGCTTGTCGTGAAGGCTTCCAGCCCCAGCGCCGGCTCACCTTTCGAGGTCGCCGTCGCCTTTGGGGACGGTAGCGTCACCGAGGGGCTTTCCTACAACTACGTCTGGATGAAGAACAATTGGGCTAGCTGGGGTTCCACGAAAAAAGACGGCCTTGAGGTGCACGACTCAAGCCGCAGCTACACCCTTCAGTCGCCAGGTACCTACACCCTGTACGTCGATGTCACCGATGCGGCTGGCAAAAGCGTCACGCTGTCTTGCGACGTGAAAGTCGGTGTTGCCGGATACGGTCTCAACGTCTCCCTCGAAGACGGCGCGGCTGTCATGACGCCTGCCGTTCCCGCGGGCGCCGAGGGCCTCAAGTTCAACTACGTCTGGCAGCTGAACGGCTCGTGGGCCGACGGCGACTGGGGCAGCACGGTGCTTCAAACCGGCGACCCTACCGCCGACACGACATGGAGCGTCCCGTTGACTCGCTCCGGCACCTACACGCTGTACCTCGACGTGATTGGCCCCGACGGCCTCATCACCACGGTGAGCCGCACGGTCAACTCCGATGGCTCTGCCACGTTTTCCGACATATCGGCGTCTTCCGAGTCCGGCTCCTTCACGGTGGGGTCGCAGATAGACGTCTCGCTGAGTGCCTCCAACGCCGAGCCGGGGCGCTACAAGTACAACGTGGTGTGGGCTCGCGAGGACTGGTCGGCCTGGGCGTCCACGATTACCGAGACGGGCACATACTCCACAACGGCGGAGCTGAAGTTCGTCCCGACCAAGCCTGGCAAATACCTCCTGTATGTCGACGTCGTCGATACCAAGACCGGCGAGACCAAGACCTTGTCGAGCTCCGTCGACGTCTCTCTTGGTTGGTCGGTGACGGGGCTGGACGTTTCGTATGCAGGCGTCTTGACGCCCACGAGCACGGTTGTGCTCAAGCCACAGGTGCAGGGCGACGCCACAGGGCTTACGTACAACTACGTGTGGCAGGGCAACGGCTGGTCGAACTGGAACTCCACGGTGCGCCAGACGGGTTCCTCCTCCACGTCTGCGATGGGGTCGGTCGCCTTGAACGGCGCGGCGGGGTTCTATGGGTTCTATGTCGACGTGACCGACGAGTTCGGCAACACCGTCACATACGGGCCCCAAACCTTGTATGCCAGCTATAAGACCACTCCCGTCGAGCGCATCTACGAGGTGGCTTCCACACAGTTTGGAGGCTTTAGCCCAGAGCCTTTTGAAAGTGCGGTTCTGGCGATGGGCGCGCCTCTCTGCTATGGGGAGACGGGGTATTTCTGCGGTGCCTTCGTGTGGTGGAGCATGACGCAGGCAGGCTATGGCGACAAGTACTGCGACGGCAACGTCATCGTCGAGCCGAGGCTGGCATTGCGCTACTACGAGGCTCGCGGGCTTTACGATCCCGACATACGAAATGTGCGCGCCGGTGACATTGTCCTCATGCGGTTTACGAGAAACACCGATGAGTACCCGGCGGATCATATCGCGTACTGTCTGTGGGCTGACTCCGATGGCTATATGGTCATGGAAGCGAACAATGGCCCCTGCGGCGCACGCTATTATCGCTATGACCATTATGCCAGTGCCGGGTTTGCGCGCGTCTTGTATTAGCGGTTACTAACGCAGCGTTTCGCGGAGC
>CAKUKJ010000216.1 GCA_934662525.1 uncultured Coriobacteriales bacterium
AAAACCTGTCAAAGACCCGAGGAAGGTCTTCCGGAGGAATCACGGGGCCCGTGTTGTTCACACTGAACAGCGCGTGGCCCTTTTTCTTGCCCTGCAGGCTCACCCTCACGCGGCCCTGCGGCCCTGCGTACTTCACCGCGTTGTCGATGAGCGATTTCACGAGGCGCTCCACTTGCACCTTGTCCGCCTTCACCTCGATGCCGTCCTCAATGTCCTCCACAAGATCGACCCCCGCCTCGAAGGCAACGGCATCAAACGCCAGGCATGACTCCTGCACGAGCGAGGTGAAGTTGAGCGTCTGGGCGGTTTTTGCCGTGTCTTCGGGCTGGCGCACCTTTTCGTCGTTGCGCGCCAGGAACAGCATCTCCTCCACAAGCCCTTTCATGTGGAGGGCCTCGTCCTTTATCCCGTCGATCCACTTCATCTGGTCGCCCACCTGCGTTTGGGGGTGGGCTGCGATGATGTCGGTGTCCGCCAGCACGACGGTGAGGGGCGTCTTGAGCTCATGCGACGCGTCGGCGATGAACTGCGCCTGCTGGTCCCATGCGCGTTTGACGGGCCGTGTGATGAGATGTGCGAGAAGAACGCTCACGAACGCCACAACCACCAGCGTCAGCGCAAAGACGAAAAGTATCCCCTGCACCGTGCCCTTCATCGAGGAGAGGAAGGCGTTCGCGTCGGCGAACGCCATGGTGAGCTCCCCGTCCATGTCCGAGTGGATGCACCAGAAAAGCCCGAGGTCGGTATAGATTCCCGAGCCGTTCTCCTGTGCGAGCGTGCGCGCGATTGCCTCGGAGCGCACGGCCTGGGACATGGCCGCATAATCGGCGTTGTACTGCACGATCGTGCCTGCCTGGCTGTCGTAGGTGATGAGCGCGATGGGCGTGAAGGAGCCATGCTGCCTCTTGCTCGACTCGTCTGCGGGCTGCGCGGAGTCTTCGGAGGTGTCAGAGTCGTCCTGCGGCGCGTCGAACTCCGGGCCCCAGCCGCCAATGCTGAAGTTCACGCTGACCGTGGGCCCGTGCTTCACCGCCTCCTCCAGTTCGGAGGTGAACGTGGAGGCCGACGTGCTCCATATCGTCGTGCACAGGATGAAGAAGGCGACGGCAAACACGAGGGTTGCCATGGACATGATGGTCGCTATGATGCGCAGGCGCAGCTTCTTGAGCATGGCGCGTCCTTCGGGTCGTTGCGCGGTTGCAGGGGAGGGCCTTACGCCTCGTCAGGATAGCTCAGGCGGTATCCGAGCATGCGGATGGTGTCGATGGTGACGCCGGACTTCAAGAACGCGAGCTTCTTGCGCAAGAAGGAGATGTAGGCCTCGACGTTGTTGACCCCGGTCTCGCCTTCGGTGCCCCATACGCGTGTGAGCAGGGCTTGCTTGGAGAAGACGTTCGCAGGCGAGCGCATGAGCAGCTCCATGACGGACCCCTCGCGCTGCGAGAGGCGCACGGAGCGCTCGCCGCACTTGAGCTCCAGGTCGTCGAGGCTGAGCTCCAAATCTCCGAAGCTCACCGAGTCGAGCACGACCTCGCCCGTGCGGCGCGTGAGGGCGCGCAGGCGAGCGCACAGCTCCTCGGGGTCGAAGGGCTTCGTGAGGTAGTCGTCTGCGCCGGCGTCCAGTCCGGCGACCTTGTCGCGGACCTCTGAGCGGGCCGTGAGCATGATGACGGGCGTGGAGATGCCCTTGGAGCGCAGCGTGCGGCACACCTCGATGCCGTCCATGCCAGGCAGCATGACGTCGAGCACGATGGCGTCGTACATGCTGCTGCATGCCCAGTCCAGGCCGGTCTTGCCGTCGTTGGCGCAGTCGACGTGGTACTTGCTCTCCTGCAGGATGTGCGCCAGGGCGTCGGCGAGGTTCTTCTCGTCCTCTACTATGAGCACGTTCATGGGTGAGTCCTTCCCGAATCATCCCTAAACTGGGATTTTGTCTTTCAGGTTATGCTACGCGGGCCTGCTGAACGTGTTCTGAAACGCGAGTTCCTTGCGCATGTTTACAACAAATCCCGAAGGTCTTTCAGCCTATTGTGGCGGCTTGTGGAATGGTTGAGACAAGGGGAAAGCCTCGATGCATTCTTTGTGACTTTGTCGTAGAATGCTCAGTCGCATGTATCGATATGTGGCCGTACCGCCACAAGTACTGAGGAGCTTTCATTGGCTGTCAAGATTCGTCTCGCTCGTCATGGTTCCAAGAAGAACCCGTACTATCGCATCGTCGTCGCCGACGCCCGTTGCCCTCGCGACGGCCGCAACGTTGAGGAGGTCGGCCGCTACAACCCCATGGTCGAGCCCTCTTTCGTCTCCATGGACATTGAGAAGGTTGACGCTTGGATTGCCAAGGGCGCCCAGCCTACCGATACCGTTGCCCGCCTGATCAAGCAGGTCAAGGACGCTCAGTAATGTCTGAGGCCCTCGACATCGTCGATGAGGCGGCCGACGAGGTCATGCCCAGCGACAACGTGTGCGACCTCGTCGAGTACATGGTCGCCTCGCTTGTCGACAACCCCGATTCCATCGTCATCGATGTGACCGACTCCGACGAGTCCTCGCTCATCGAGGTTCATGTCGATCATGAGGACGTTGGCAAGGTTGTGGGTCGTCACGGCCGAGTCATCAAGTCGATTCGCACGCTCGCCAGGGCCTGTGCCGCCCGCGACGAGATCAATGCCGAAGTTGAGGTTGTGGGATAAGCTTATGAACCACGATAGCGTGACGGAATACATCAACGTCGCGCGCATATCACGGACTCATGGCAAAAAGGGGGAGGTCGTCGCGGTTGCACTCGACGGCCTCCCTTTTTGTCTCAAACCGGGTATGCGCGTTTGCCTGACGCCGCCCGACCTTGAGTGTGACCGCTTCTGCACGGTCAAAACGGTCGGCTCCGGCGAGACCCCCCTCGTGGGCTTCTCCTGCGCCCATGACCTCAACGGGGCGGAGCGCCTCGTCGGCAAGCTCGTCCTGGCGCGCCGTGAGGATGTGCCCGAGTATGTGGAGGAGCATGGCTTCCTCGACTGCGTGGGCTGCGAGATGGTCGACGTCGAACGGGGCCCGGTCGGCACCATATCCGAGCTCATGATGCTGCCCGCGAACGACGTGTGGGCGGTGCAGTCGGACCGCTACGGGGAGGTTCTCGTGCCTGTGCTCGAGGATGTCGTGGTGGAGCTGCCCGAGGAGCCCGACGGCCGGGTCGTGGTGAGGCTTCCCCGCGGCATCCTGCCCGAGGAGTAGCGCCCGTGGCCATCCGTATCGAGACGCTCGGCGTTTTCCCCCAGATGTTCGAGCCCATCATGTCGCTGTCCATCATGGGCCGCGCCCGCAAGGCGGGCCACCTCAGTTTCGAGGCGCACGACCTGCGCGACTGGACGCACGACCGCCATCGCACCGTCGACGACGCTCCCTACGGCGGCGGCCAGGGCATGCTCATGAAGTGCGAGCCCTTCTTCGAGGCGCTTGATGAGCTTGCCGGGCCTGAGAACCCGGCCTATACCGTCTTTTTTACGCCCACCGGCGAGCCCTTCAACCAGGCGATGGCCGAGGAGCTGTCTCACAAGGAGCGCATCCTCTTTGTATGCGGGCACTACGAGGGTATGGACGAGCGCGTCTACACCCGTGCGGACCGCTGCATCTCCCTGGGTGACTACGTGCTCACGGGCGGAGAGCTTGCGGCCCTCACGGTGACCGACGCCGTCGTGCGGCTCATCCCCGGCGTCCTTGGGGACGACCAGAGCTGCGTCGACGAGTCGTTTGGGACGGGCTTGCTCGAGTACGCGCAGTACACGCGTCCCGCCGAGGCCGATGGCATGGCCGTGCCGGCCATGCTGCTTTCGGGCGACCATGCCAAAATCGCCGCCTGGAGGCGCGCCGACGCCATCGTGCGCACGTGTGCCCGCAGGCCCGACCTCATTGCCGCGGCACAGCTCACCCCCAAGGAGCGCCGATGCGCAGAGGAGCTCATTTCCTTGCTTGAGGCGGGCGAGGACGCCCATGAGGCCGCCTGCAGGCTCTTTGACATTCTTCGTTAAGACTGCGCGAAAGGTCGCGCCGGCGTGGTGCCTTCCGTACTAGAATGAATGACCCGTGCCTGGCGGCAGGCGCGTCTTCGGTGTCGAAAAGGAGGTTCATTTCGTGAGTGACGCAAGCGACAACACGTTGGCGGCTACGGCCGACGTCGAGGAGAAGGCCGTCGCCGAGCCTGTTGACGAGGCGGCCGACAAGCAGGGGGGCGAGGCTCCCAAGCGCACCTGGCTCTCGGGCGTCATGGAGTTCGTGGTCGCCTTCGCCATCATGCTCGTCGCCATCCTTGCTCTTCGCACCTGGGTGGTGGAGCCCTTCGAGATTCCCTCTGGGTCCATGCTCCAGACTATCCAGATTGGCGACCGCGTGTTTGCCGAGAAGATTTCGGTCGCCCTCAACGACATGCCCGAGCAAGGCGAGATCGTGACCTTCGTCAACCCCCGCGACCCCTCCGAGACGCTCATCAAGCGCGTCATCGCCGTGGGCGGCCAGACCATCGACCTGCGCGACGGCGTCGTGTATGTCGACGGGGTGGCGCTTGACGAGCCCTACACCGACGGGCAGGGCACCTATCCCATGCACTGCGACGGCACGGTGCAAACGACCGACATCACCTATCCCTACACCATCCCGGAAGGGTATTTCTGGGCCATGGGCGACAACCGCGGCAATTCGGCGGACTCGCGCGTGTTCGGCGCGGTGGACGCCTCCACCATCACGGGCCATGCGGTCTTCCGCTACTGGCCGCTCTTCAGAACGTCTGAGGACGGCTCCATCTCCATTTCGATCGGCCCGCTCGACTAGAACCGTTGCATCGGCAAACCGGGGCGGGCGCATGCCCGCCCTTTGTTACACAGGAAGGAAGACTGCGATGAACAAGGATGCCCTGACGTTCCAGGAGATCATCCTCGCCCTGCAAAACTACTGGGCGTCCCAGGGCTGCGTCGTGCTGCAGCCCTATGACTCCGAGGTGGGCGCCGGCACGTTCCACTGGGCCACGAC
>CAKUKJ010000217.1 GCA_934662525.1 uncultured Coriobacteriales bacterium
GAACTGCGGCATGTACCGCGCCATGGGCGTGCCGTGGAACACGCGCGACCTCGAGGCCGCTCCCTCCACCGAGGACGACCTCACGACCGTGGCGGCCGGCTCCGAGACCAACGTGGCCAAGTGGACTGAGGCCCTGGGCGACGAGTACACCAACGCCCTGGCCGGCGCCCCCAGCTACCTGTGGCCCGACCATGACCGCATCCTGACCGACAACACCGAGGCTTGGAAGACCGCCGAGTTCCCCGACGGCCCGACCTTCAAGCAGGCCGCCGAGAAGTTCCAGAACGAGGGCTGGTTCTGCTGCCGCGAGTGGCACCCCGAGCGCTGGGGCTTCTACCGCCGTCACGAGATGTGCATGCGTCGTCAGCAGGGCGGCTTCAACCTGTTCCCGCTCGTCGACAACCACCCCGGCTTCATGACGGCGTCCGGCCTGGTCGAGATTTGGTCCCTGGTCTGCGAGGCCTACATCGACGAGGGCGAATGGTTCCCCGTGTACCACGAGCCCATCGACTCGCCGGTCAACCACCCCGAGTACTACGATGCCTCCATGGCCGACCAGATCGACACCTCGACGTTCCTCAACCCCGACTACGTCGAGAGCCTCAAGGCTTACCCGGACAACACGTTCATCATGACGACCGGCTCTCGTCAGCCCGTCTACTTCCACTCCGAGCACCGTCAGCTTCCCTGGTGCCGCGAGCTTTGGCCCTATCCGCGCCTCCAGATGAACCCCAACGACATCGAGCGCCTGGGCCTGGAGACCGGCCAGTGGGTATGGATCGAGACTCCGTGGGGCAAGGTCCGCGAGGTCGTCGACTCCTACTACGGCATCAAGCAGGGCGTCATCAACGCCAACCATGCTTGGTGGTACCCCGAGATCGACACGGCGAGCCACGGCTTCGAGCTCGTCAACATCAACTGCACGCTTAACCCGCGTGGCGGCGACCCCGTCTCCGGCTCGCACAACGCCCGTGCCATCCCGGCACTCGTGTACGCCGCGACCGCCGACAACTCGCCGTTCGGCAACCCCGTGCCTTGCGACCCCGACGGCAACCCCGTCATCACCGACGCTTCCGACCCGCGTCTGAAGCAGTGGATGATCACCGGTCTGCGCAAGCGCGTCGAGGGCGAGCCTGAGTGGGAAGCTACGGAGGCCTAACAATGACTCAGAAAGCGATTATCACCGACCTGAACCGCTGCACGGGTTGCCTTTCCTGCACCGTCGCCTGCAAGCTCAACAACGAGGTGCCCGTCGGCAACTTCTGGATTCGCTCGCTGCGCGTCGGCCCCGTGCCGAAGGCTGACGGCACCGGCGACTTCCCCGACGTCGACATGTACTACCTGCCGGTCCAGTGCCAGCACTGCTCCAACCCCGAGTGCGTGGAGGTCTGCCCCACCGGCGCCTCCGTCAAGACCGAGGACGGCACCGTACAGATCGACGCCGAGCAGTGCATCGGCTGCCAGCTGTGCGTCAGCGCCTGCCCCTACGGCGTGCGCTACCTCAACGAGGACCTCAACGTCGTGCAGAAGTGCACCATGTGCCACGACAACGTCGAGAAGGGCGAGCTGCCCGCATGCGTACGCACCTGCGGCGGCCGTGCTCGCTTCTTTGGCGACATCGACGAGGGCCTCGACTCCTTCGAGGGCCCCGGCCAGCCCGGTGACGACGTCTCCTACGACGCCACCATGGCCGCGCGCTTCAAGCTCGTCGACTACGTGCAGCCCTTCACCGAGGACGAGATGTACAGTTTCCCCGACGAGGGCAACGGCCCGCAGAACCTGTACATCCTGCGCAACACCTACGGTGACCGTCGTGACCGCGAGTGGATCGGCGCCGGTTCGTGCATCATGCCCGAGGGCACCCCTGCCATCATGGGCTATCACCCCGAGGCTGACACCGAGGCCTAAGCGCCCCGCCAGCCGCGCCCGATAAGGACCCTCATCCTGGAGGCCCCGCGAGAGCAATCTCGCGGGGCCTTTTTGTTGCGTGCCGGCCGGGGCCAAGTCGCCGGAAAGCCGAAGCTCGAGCAGGCGGGCTCGCATGCGCGCGATGGGGCGGCTGCGGCGATGGCACGGAATGCGCTACCACGGGCGGCCTGCCTTGCGCGCCTCTGCCGGGCAGATGCCGCCCACATCGTATGATGCCGCATAAAATACCAGGTAAACGCCTCATCCATGAGTGTTGATGCCTTCATGAACAGTGCCTTTGCCGTCAAATCATCCACCGTTTATGAAGCCCGTGTGACGGCGAGCCCTAGCATCCTTTCCCGTGGCACGTACAAGTGCGTTGATGAGGGAGAGGAAAGACGCATGTCCGAGTTTGAGCCTGAGAGCACGGCCGGGGAGTTCGACGACCTCGGTTTCGACTTCGAGATCGTCGACACCGACGAGTTCGACCCCTTCGCCCCCGACCCCGACGACCCCGAGCAGGTCGCGGCCGACGAGATCGAAGAGCTGCCCGTCATCAAGGAGATGCCTGAGAACGAGAAGAAGCCCAGCGTCTACGACCAGAGCCGCTTCGCCTGCCCCGAGGACGCCATCCGCGAGCTCTTCCACCGCAACTTCGCCCGCAAGCCGGTGCTGCTCAAGATTATCGAGCTGTGTTGCGAGGAGCGCACCTCCGACGAGGTGACCGCGATGGTCGACGACTTCCAAAAGGATTGCTTCAGCGTGTACTCGGCCCTTTCGCTGTGCGCGATGCTCGAGAAGTCCGGGGCCCTCGTGGCCAAGCTGCCTGAGAACGCCGAGGAGGCCGTCGACGAGGAGGGCGCGGAGTACCTCGAGATCAAGGAGCCCCAACAGGCCACATGGCTTGCGACCGACGCGGGGCTCACGGTGCTGGCCGAGTGCCGCGAGGGCGGCGAGCTTGCCGAGCTCATCTCCGTGCGCGACGCCCGTTATGCCGACATCTATATGGATCTCATGCAGTTTCTCGCCGAGCAGGGCCGCACGATGGGTGCCATCAACGACCGCTATGCCGGCGACGCCCGCCTGGAGAGCCCCCACAAGGCCCCGAGCCACTTCATCGACTGCCTGCAGGAGGTGGGCGCCGTGGAGTGGCGCGACCGCGGTTGGTGCCTCACCGAGCTCGCTGAAAACTACCTCAAGAACAACGCCTAAAGGAGCATCCAGATGACCGACACCAATGCCACCGCAGAGCAGACCGAGGAAGTCGTCGAGGGGACCGAGCTTGCCGACTTCATGACCCGCCGCGCCCGCACCTACGGCCTTTTGGCGCGCATCTTCCGCGTCGAGGTCGACGGCAAGTTTTTGGATGAGCTGCGCCACCTGAAGTTCCCCACCTCCACGGGCAACGAGCACGTGGACTACGGCTACCGCACCATGTACAACTACCTCAAGGGCACCTGGGAGGACACGCTGCTCGACCTGGCGCGCGACTACGCCCGCACGTTCATCGGCCACGGCAACAACGGCCGCTCGGCGGCGTATCCCTTCGAGAGCGTCCACACCTCCGAGAAGCGCCTGCTCATGCAAGACGCCCGTGACGAGGTGCTTGCCGTCTACCGCGCCAACCTGCTCAAGAAGGGGCAGGAGTGGAACGACTGCGAGGACCATATCGCCCTGGAGCTCGAGTTCATGCAGGTCATGTGCAACCGCACCGCCGACGCCCTCAAGGCCGGCAAGGAGGACGAGGCCGTCGAGATGCTCAAGACCCAGCGTGCCTTCGTGGGCCAGCACCTGGCCAACTGGGTGCCCATGTTCGTCTCCGACATCAAGTACTTTGCCCAGACCGACCTCTACATCGGCGCCGGCGAGCTGCTCCTGGGCTTCGTGCAGGAAGAGGTTGAGGCGCTCGACGACCTCCTCGACGGCGTGGACGCGTAGCCATGGCCGCGAGTAGGATGTTGGGGGTGTTCGACGGCATCGCCTCCGACGTGCTGAAGGCGTTCCCGTACCGTTGCGCCGTGATGCGCAACCGCAAGGCGTCGTGCACCAGGTGCGCCGACGCCTGCACGACGGGCGCCATCTCCATCAGCGAGGACGAGGTGAGCGTCGATTCCGACAAGTGCGTGGGCTGCGGCACATGCGCCACGGTGTGCCCCACCTGCGCGCTGGAGGCCAACAACCCCAACGACGCGGTGCTGGCCACCACGGCGCTCGACGCGCTCATCGAGGCCAAGGGCACGGGCGTCGTCATGTGCGACCATGCCTGGGAGCGCTATGCGGCTGCGGTGGACCCCGCGAAGGCGACGCGCGTGCGCTGCCTGGGGCGCGTGGACGAGTCGGTGTGCGTGAGCCTCGTGGCCGCAGGGGCCGACCGGGTGGTGCTCGTGCACGGCGCATGCGACGACTGCGAGCGCTCCGTGGGCAAGCAGACCTACGAGCTCGTGGCCGCCACGGCCGACGAGCTGCTCGACGCCTGGGGCAGCGACGTGCGCGTGGAGCTCACCGAGCGGCTGCCCCGCGAGGCCATGCTGGACGAAGGCGCAAGGAGCGCGTTCACCCAGTCTCTGCCCTATGACGAGAATCGCCGCCGCCTGCTGTCGGAGACGGGCCGCTCCATGCTGTGCGCCATCTCCGACGCGCTGCCCGGCACGCAGGACGACAAACCCGAGGTGGAGCGCGTCACCGATGAGAGCGGGCGTGCCCAGGCGGCGCGGTTCATGAAGACGATGAAGGACGGGACCCTTCCCCATTTCGTCCCCGACCGCCGCGAGCGCCTGCTTGACGCGCTGGCCGAGCTGGGGGAGCCTGAAGACGTGGCGCTTGACACGCGTCTGTGGGGGCGGGTGGCGATCGACGCCTCGAAGTGCCGCACATGCTACGGTTGTGCCATCTTCTGCCCCACCGGCGCCATCACGAAATGGAAGGACGAGACGGGCGAGGGCGTGGACCATTCTCCGGCCGACTGCGTCAAGTGCCGCTGCTGCACCGACATCTGCCCCACGGGCGCCCTCACGCTCTACGAGGACGTCATGGCCCCCGACGTCGCATCGGGCGCGGTCGTGCAGCACTGG
>CAKUKJ010000218.1 GCA_934662525.1 uncultured Coriobacteriales bacterium
GCCCTAACAACACGCATTTCATTACTAGTTTCGCGGTTAATTACCGTTTTAGAACCTTTTTTGAGTTGAAATGCATATTGTTCAAAGAAAGGTACACCAATGGAAGAGCAAATCGCGCCCAAACAAAACTTCGCACCCGGAGATGTCGTGCGCAACTTCAAGAGGGAGACCGTCGAGGACGGCAGCCAGCGGTATCTCTACCGCATCCTGGCGTTTGCACGGCATACGGAGACGGAGGAGGAACTCGTGGTGTATGAGGCGCTCTACCCGCCGTTCGGGGTGTGGTGCCGACCCCGCGCAATGTTCGAGAGCGAGGTAGACCATGAGAAATATCCGGACATCAAGCAGGGGTGGCGGTTCGAGAAGGTCGAGGCCTAAGAATCGCTGCCCTGCATTTGCGCGCTGACGGCGGCGTGCTCCTTCGCCACCTCGTCGATGAGGTCGACGACGCGCCAGTCCCTGTTTGCCTTGGTGAGCACGGCCTTGCAGCCCACGACGGCCCCAGCCTGGCGGCTTCGGGCAAGGAACTCTTTGAGCAACGGCTCGGAAAAGTTGGCAAGGAGCATGAACTCGCATTCGGGGACAGGGCCCGTATACGGCATAAGCGCAGGCCTTGCCCCTACGAGGCCCAGCGCGGCGGCCACCGTGTCGCCCAAGCGTTCGGGCATCGGGGTCTTCGCTACGACGCCGAGCTCCTTGAGGATGGCGCGCACGGCGTCGCCTTTCGGCGTGCCGCGGTCAAGGCCCCAGAGGAGCGCGACGCTCGTGGGCCTTGCAGGGTGCTTCGATTTTGACTTCTGCCCACTTGCCATACCTCAATCCTTCCACTTCGCTTCATACTGCCAAACCAAAAGAAGGCCCCACAACGCCGTTGCATTCTACGGCATCGCGGGGCCTTCGCTACGCGCAAAGCTTAGAAATAGCGCTCGAGCAGGCCCTTGAGCGCCTTGCCGTGGCGGGCCTCGTCGCGGGCCATCTCATGCACGGTGTCGTGGATGGCGTCGAGGCCGTTCTTCTTGGCGCAGGTGGCGAGCTCCACCTTGCCGGCAGTGGCGCCGAACTCGCAGTCAACGCGCCAGGCCAGGTTCTCCTTGGTGGAGGCGGTCATGTGCGGCTCGAGCTCGCTGCCCAGCAGCTCGGCAAACTTGGCGGCATGCTCGGCCTCCTCGAAGGCTGCCGTCTTCCAGTACTCGCCGATCTCGGGGTAGCCCTCGCGGCAGGCGATGCGGGCCATGCACAGGTACATGCCCACCTCGGAGCACTCACCGGTGAAGTTGGCCTTGAGCTGGTCGAGGATGTACTTCTTGTCCTCATCGGAGACGCTTTCGTTGTTCTTGACGGTCTTGTCGTAAACGCCGTACTCATGCTCGGCGGCAAGCTTCAGCTCGCCCTCGACCTTCTCGAACATGCTGGCAGGAGCGTGGCACACGGGGCACTCCTCAGGCGCGGTCTCGCCCTCGTAGATGTAACCACAGACTTTGCAGACCCACTTCGTAGACATATCGGTTCCTTCCTCTCCCTGCGAGGCGGCGGGTGCCGCCTCGCTTGTTTGGCTTTCTTCGCTTGCCTGGCCCGCAGCCGCACCGGCTCCGTCGGTTAGGCGTGCCATATCGCCCTTTGTGCCGGCAAGCTCGGGCTTGCCCTTCCCCAGGGCGGCGCGCGAACCGGCCTTGAGACGCGTGCGATACTCGCCGTACGTCAGGCTCGGGGCGTCTTTGAGACTGCGTGCCTCGGTGACGCGGGCCGTAATCTGCACATGGCTGCCGAGCTCGAGCGTCTCGACGACCTCGCACGAGATGACGGCGCCGGCGTCCTCATAGAACAGCAGACCGTTCTCCGTCCGGGCAAACCCTTCCGTGTCGGCAAACTTCTCGACGTTGCGACCCGACTGCATGCCGAAGCGCTGGAAGACCTCCGCCGGGCAGTCTTGCGTCAAGACCGACAGGTTGAACACGCGCGACGAGCGGATGTACTCGGGCGTAAGGTTGCCCGCCATGCACGAGACGGTGATGCATTTGGGCTCGGCAGCCGACTGAATCACCGCGTCGACAATGCAGGCGTTGTCCCTGCCCTGCCATTGCGTGCTGAGCATGTAGAGCCCGTAGCTCAGCTTATAAAACGCCTTTGAGTCAATCTGGGCCATCCGTCTCTCCTTCCCTGCCCCGCCTCCGTGATTAAGGGGCATACTACCTTATTTGAGAATGATTATTAATAAGGAATAAGATCTGACATCATCTCCATATCGCCCAACGCGCGACTCGCATGCGCAACTTACCAGACGCGAAGGCAAGCTACGAACCTTGCAGGAGATGGTACCCCCGTGCCAGACGAGCGAGCCCCGACGCTTGAAAAACAAACCAGCGACACAAGCCTGGCCTTCGGGTGGTGATGACGTGCCATAATCAGGGGGTTCGCACTGCCACCCGACACAGGAGGTTCCGCCATGGCAACAACGCACAAGCAAACGGCAGAGGCCAGGCCCTATGTGCCCTGGAAGTTGATGCGCGACTTCATGGTAGACGCGTTTGTGGGCTATGGCGTGCCGCGCGACGACGCGCAAATCTGCACCGACGTGCTGTTGGAAGCCGACAGGCGCGGCATCGAGAGCCACGGATGCAACCGGTTCAAGCCCATCTACCTGGACCGCATCCGCAAAGGCACGCTGCTGCCCACCACGAACCTCGAGGTGCTGAAAGAGACGCCCACCACGCTCGTGCTTGACGCGCACGACGGTATGGGCATGGTCGCCAGCTACCGTATGATGGAGCGCCTCATTGAAAAGGCGAAAGCGTGCGGCATGGCAGGGGGTGCCATCCGAAACTCCACGCACTACGGCATCGCAGGCTACTGGGCCACCATGGCAAGCGATGCCGGATTCATCGGCCTCACGGGCACCAACGCCCGCCCCTCCATTGCACCCACCTTCGGCGTGGAGAACATGATGGGCACGAACCCCCTCACCTTCGCCCTGCCCACCGACGAGGACTTCCCCTTCTGCATCGACTGCGCCACAAGCATCGTGCAGCGCGGAAAGATCGAGTACTACGCCCGGCAGGGCAAGCCCACGCCCGCCGGCATGGTCGTCGCCCACGACGGCTCCACGAAGACCGACAGCGAGGAAATCCTGCGCGCCCTCGTCGCCGGCGAGGCGGCGCTCGCTCCCTTGGGCGGTGTGGGCGAGGAGCTCGCAGGCTACAAGGGCTATGGGTATGCCGCCGTGGTCGAGATTCTCTCGGCTGCCCTTTCCGGCGGGCAGTTCATGAAGGCGCTCACGGGTGTCGCACCCGACGGCAGCCCGCAGATGTACCACCTGGGACATTTCTTCTTCGTCGTGGACCCCGAGGCGTTCATGGGGGCGGAGACGTTCCGCAAGACGGCAGGAGACATCTGCCGAGCGCTGCGCGCTTCCGAGAAGGCGCCTGGGCAGGAGCGCATCTACACGGCGGGTGAGAAGGAATACCTGGCCTGGCTCGACCGCAAGGACAAGGGCGTGCCTGTGGGCGAGTCGGTCCAGCGCGAGCTTGTGGCCGTGCGCGACGAGCTGGGACTAGAGTACACGTTCCCGTTTGAGGATTAGCGCAGCGAGAGGATGAGGCAAAAGCCGTGCGATGCTCGCCCATATCTCAGCGCCGTATGAAGCCGGCATGTGGTACGCTGCCCTGCATTAGCCCATAGGACGAGGAAGCACCCGGTTGTGCCCAGGGTTTTGTGCGGCATATCGGTGGGCTCATCTGCGCGGCGCCTTGTCGTGCGCTCAAAGTTAGGAGACCTGTAACATGGATTTCGTATACGACGAATCGCTTACCCGCGCCGACGCCTTGGCGGCCTATGCAGAGAAGTGGCATCCTGCGCCCCGCGTCGAGGTTGTGGACCTGGAGCACGCGCGCGGACGCGTGCTGGCCGAGGACCTCGTCGTGAAGTACAACCTGCCCGTCGTGCGCTCCTCGCAGATGGACGGCGTCGCCATCCGCTCGGCCGACTTCGCGGACGGCATGCCTGACACGTCTGGTTGGGTCGCAGGGGTCGATTTTGCCCGCGCCGACACGGGCGACGATTTCGACGACAGGTTTGACGGCGTGGTGGCCATCGAGCAGGTCACCTTCAGTGAGAGCGGCGTCCCTATCTTCGACCCGAAGATTCTCGAGGAGGTCAAGCCCGGATACAACGTGAACCCCTCCGGGTCGCTTGCCAAGGCGGGCGACCTCATCGCGCACGCCCACACGCGCCTGACCCCCGATGTCGTCGCCGGAGCCGCCGTGGGAGGATACGCGCAGGTCAAGGTCTACGCACGTCCCCGTGTGGCCTTCATTCCCACCGGCAGCGAGCTTGTGCCTTGGGGCAGCTTCCCCAAGCGCGGACAAAACATCGAGGCTAACAGCCTGCTTGTGTCGGGCATGGTGGAGGAATGGGGCGGCGAGTGCGTGTGCTACCCCTTCGTGACCGACGACAGGGCCGACCTTGAGGCTGCGCTCGACCGCGCGCTTGAGGCCGCCGACATCGTCATCGTCAACGCCGGCTCCTCCAAGGGTTCGGAAGACTACAACTCGCAGATGCTCAAGCGCCGCAGCTCCTACTTCAGGCACGGCGTGCGCTGCGTGCCGGGCCGCCCCGTGGGCATGGCGATCGTCGATGGCAAGCCCGTCGTGAACGTGCCCGGCCCCGTGGCCGCCGCGTGGCTGTGTATGGACTGGCTCATCCGCGGCCTCGTGGCCCAGTGGAGCGGCTCGCCTGTGGTGAGGCACGAGCGCGCGAAGGCCACGCTCACCTTCGACGCCAAGATGCCCAAGCCCATGGAGCGCCTGTTCCGCCTGCGCCTGGAAGACGACGGCAAGGGCGGCCTGCTCGCCTATGACATCCCCCGCCATGCAGGCCTGCCGCAGACCATGGCGCTCACCGACGCCGTGTACACCATGCCTCTTGAGGAGACGCTCGTTCCTGCGGGCACGCAAGTCGAGGTGGAGC
>CAKUKJ010000219.1 GCA_934662525.1 uncultured Coriobacteriales bacterium
CATTTTAGGCGATACGGCCCCTGGTCCATCTGGCTCTAATCCCATGAGAAGCCCGCTCGCTTTCGGGCGGCAACTGCATGTAGTCGCCATATAGGCAGGAAAGGTATTCGTCCCAATCAGATATCGAGGAAAAATCGCGCCCCTCGAACCCCACAACGGTCATCGAATCGAACAAGCCCTTAGGGAACAGCTCCCTTCTTCCGTGACCGCCCCACGCGATGTTGTAGATAAACCCTGCATCTTCATAAGAAGGGTCGGAATCCATTAGCTCGGCCAGGCGCTTCTCGGCCCGGTCGTTCAGCTTGAAAAGCGCGACGAACGGGGCGGCGACCATCTTCCCTACCCTATTGGCGAACCCTTTGCCGGCCCCGAAGAACCTGTAGTTGCCCGTCTTGATGAGCGCGCGGCAGAGGAACGCCTCCCTCTCCAGCTTTGCGAACCTCCCCTCGTCGCCGTGGCAGCCGTCCATCGGGAAGACGTCCAGCCAGAGGTTGAGCTTGATGCGCTTCTTGGTGGCGATGTCCTCGACCTCGATCAAGGGATTCACGAGCTTCAGATACGGCTGGGGAAAACCGTCGAGCTCGTACCCGGTAAACCGGTACGGACCGACTCCGGCACCCGACCTGGCGAGCGCGACGATCCTATCGTAGTGCGGCCTCGGCACCATGACGTCGACGTCGTCGTCCCAGGGGATGAACCCCCCATGGCGCACGGCACCGAGAAGCGTCCCGGCGGCCAGCGAATAGGTGATTCCGTTCTCTGCAGCGAACGCGTCGAAGGCAACGAGCAGCTTGACCAGCTCGCCCTTGACCTCGTCGGCAGAAAGCTCCTCAGATGGCCTCATGATCAGTTGCACCTACCCCTGCTTCGCGCATACTCAACGAACTCCCCGTACGATGCAAACTCCGTGCGAGCGTTCCTGCCGTCCCGCAAATACGACAGACACTCCTCGGCGTTGCCCTTGTCCTCCAGCTTGCGCGCGAACGCCTCGGGCAGGCCGTCCACCCCAGGCGTGAAGAGGTAGAAGTACTCGTGGAACACCTCCTGCGGGGGAACCTTCCCGAAGCGCTCCCGATAGGCGTCGAACACGTCCAGCGCCTCCGCGAGCTGCCTGGCCTTGCGGCGCTCGTAGTACTCCTCGATGCCGCATATCCTCCTCGCGGGGTTGCCGCCATATATCGCCCCCCCGGAAGGTTGCCCGTGGCGACGGCGCCTGCCCCAATGACCGCGTCGTCGCCGATGGTCGTCCCGGCCAGCACGGTGCAACCCCAGCCGAGGAACACGTTGTTCCCGATGGCCACCCTCTTCTGGCTGCCCAGCACGTCGCCGTGGCTCCAACGCTTCGTGACGCCCACGCTGTAGTCGTGGCACAGGATGGTCGCCGGGCCCGTGATGGCCACGTGGTCGCCTATCGTCAGAAGGTGCGGGTTGTTCTCCTCGATGTGCGTAACCTCCGGCGCGAAAATCACGCAGTCCTCGCCTATCTCGATGCCGAGAGAGCGGAGATGCTCGACGTAGGTCTCCGACGTCGCCTTGTGGCCGTAAAGCGCCTTGCGACGCAGCAGCTTGAGCTTCTTGATCAAATTGGACATGGGCCTAGCTCTCCTTCCCATCAGCCAAAACGTCCGCAATGCGCTCGCTGGCATGCCCGTCGCCGTAGGGGTTGGAGGCGCGGCTCATGGCCGCGTACTCCTCGTCGTCGGAGAGCAGGCGGCTGAACTCGCGATAGATGGTCCCCTCATCGGTGCCCACCAGCTTCAGGGTGCCGGCGGCCACGCCCTCGGGGCGCTCGGTGGTGTCGCGCATGACGAGGACGGGCTTGCCCAGGCTGGGGGCCTCCTCCTGGATGCCGCCCGAGTCGGTGAGGATGAGGTGGGAGGCGGCCATGAAGTTGTGGAAGTCAAGCACCTCGAGCGGTTCTATGATGCGCAGCCTGCCGAAGCCGTCCAGCTCCTCGTGGGCGGCCTTTCGGACGAGCGGGTTCATGTGTATGGGGTAGATTGCCTTGGTGTCGGGGTGCTCCTCCATCACGCGGCGTATCGCCCTGAACATGCGGTGCATGGGCTCGCCAAGGTTCTCGCGGCGGTGCGCCGTGATGAGGATGAGGCGGCTTCCCCTCGCCCACTCCAGCTCGGGGTGGGAGTATCCCTCCCTCACCGTGGTGCGCAGCGCGTCGATGCCGGTGTTGCCGGTCACCCAGATTTTCTCGACCGGCTTTCCCTCGTCCAGGAGGTTCTGCTTCGACGCCTCGGTGGGGGCGAAGTAGTGCTCGGCGACTATGTCCACTGCCTGGCGGTTGAACTCCTCGGGCCAGGGCGAATATATGTCGTGGGTGCGCAGGCCGGCCTCGACGTGGCCCACGGGAATCTGCAGGTAGAAGCAGGCCAAGGCAGCCGCGAAGCTCGTGGTCGTGTCGCCGTGGACGAGCACCACGTCGGGCCCCTCCTCCTCCAGCACGGCCTTTATCCTCAGCAGCACGTCGCACGTCACGTCGAACAGCGTCTGCCCCGGCCTCATGACGGCCAGGTCGTGGTCGGGCGCAACGCCGAACACGCGCAGCACCTGGTCGAGCATCTCGCGGTGCTGGCCGGTCACGGTCACCACGGTGTCGAACTCGTCGGGGCGGCCCTTCAGCTCGTTGACGAGCGGGCACATCTTGATGGCCTCCGGCCGGGTGCCGAAGACGAGCATCACTTTCTTCTTCATCTACAGTGTTTCCTTTCCATCGTCGGCGTACCGGGCCCTCCGCACGCGCAGGTGCGCGCAGACCAGCGCGACGGACAAGACGAGCTCCGACGCCGCCACGGCCGACGCCGTGCCCATGGCCCCGAAGGCGGTGCCGAGCGCCACGTTCAGGACGAGGCAAAGCAGCGAGTCGGCCACCACCAGCGCGCTGTAGAGCCTCTGGTGGCCGAAGGGGATGAGCAGCTGCACGCCCATGAAGTTGTTCGCGATGCCCAGGAGCACCCACGCGCACAAAGGCACCAGCGCGTCGGCGCACTCCAGGTACCCCTCGCCGAACAGAAGCGACACCACCGGCACCCTGAAGGCGGCTATCGCCGCGAGGGCCGCCGCGAAGAGCAGCAGCACGGGTGCGGCAACCTTGGCGACGAGGCGGACGGCGTCGCGCCTCGACCCCGCGAGCACCTCGTTCACCCTCGGGTAGAGCGCCTGGCTCACGGGGCTGAACATCAGGCTCGCCATCTGGGGGATCTTCAGGATCGCGGCGTACGAGCCGACGACAGCGGCGCTCTGGCACGCGCCCAGCACGGTGACGCCCACGTTGCTGATGATCTTCGAGGTGGCGTTCGACAGGAATATCGGCGTGCCGTCGCGCATCTCGCGCCCTATGCCGCGCAGGGACGGCCGCCCCAGCCTCACGCCGTGCCTCCTGCGCGCGAAGAGGTGCGTGAGCGCCGCCGACACCATGAAGGTGACCGAGTAGAGGAACGCGTAGAGCACCAGCTGGGAGGGGTCGCGCACCATCAGGAAGACGAGCGCGACGGAGGTCGCGCGGGCGGCCGCGGTGCTTATCGTGATGACCTTCATGTCCTGCAGGCCGATGAACAGCCAGTTCAGCTGCAGCGCGTAGCCGAGCAGCATCGAGAAGAGCACGAGCATGCAGGCGAGCTGGGCGCCGTCCACGAGCCCCAGCGCCGCCATGGCGAGCATCGCGGCGAAGCAGAGGGCCACGAGCAGCAGACGCGCCGCGACGACGGTCGACACCAGCCGGTCGAGCTCCTTTCCCGGGATCATCCCCACGACCTTCTTCGACGCGCTCAGGTCGAAGCCGAACTCGATGACCAGCTGGAAGTAGGTCGCCCAGTTCAAGGCGATGGCGAAGGTGCCGTACGCGTCGGCCCCCAGCACCCTGGTCACATAGGGCACGGTCACGAACGGCAGGACTATGTTCACGCCCTGCAGCAGGAAGAGCCACCCGGCGTTCCGGACGAACCTACTCGCGGCCAACGGAACCACCGCCAAGCCTCGTCTCGACAGGCAACCGTCGGCCATTCGAGGAATCGCCTGCAGCCTTCCCGCGCCGCTTCACGAAGACCGAGACGAGCAGCTGCGCGATCAACAGCAAGACGAGCGACATGTATGCGTCCGTGCTCTGCGTCAGCAGGGCGATGACCAGAACGAGGGCGACCGCCCTCGTTGAGACGGTCTTCGCCCTGTCTGCGATCGCGACGATGGCCACCAAGCCGAGGACGGCAACGGCGAGGCCTGCGACGGAGAAGTTCGCGACCGACATCTCCCACCAGCTCGGCGTCGTCCCGGCGGGCAGGTTCGCTATCGGCAGCCCCAAGATGGAGGATGTGAGGTACTGGTAATGGTTGAAGGGCTTGGCGGGCCATATGAGCCTCGGGACCCACACGAAGAAAGTCGAAAGGAAGGTCTCGCCCGGGTAATCGACGATCCGGTCGTCAAGGAACAGCACGTGGTAGATGACGTATTTCGTCACGTCGTCCCGCCCGAAATCCACGCGGAGCATGTCGTAGACGCTTTCCGCGCTCGTGTCGGAGAGCGGGCGCACGCCCACGAGGTAGAACGCGGAAAACGCCAGCAGCGCGCAGAACGCGACCGGCAAAAACCTCTTTATCTTCCTTCTGCTCTTGGCGGACAGATTCCTGTTGAGGAAGAAATACAGGAACAGGATCACCATCAGCGCGATCATGAAGCGCTTGCCGCACGCCCAGGCGACCATGAATCCGTACAGGGCGAGGACGAGCACGTCGCGAAACTTGAGCTCGTCCTTTCGGAAGAACCATACGCTGAATGCCAGCAAGCTGAGCAGGAGAAACGCCGTCAGGGTGGTGCTGACGCCCGCCGGCAGATTCCTGTCGCCGAACGACCCGTATGTCGCGAAATAGGGCAGCAGCCCACTGAAAACTATATAGGCAAACGGCGCGACAACGCCTACCGCAAGGGCAGGCTTGAAC
>CAKUKJ010000220.1 GCA_934662525.1 uncultured Coriobacteriales bacterium
CCGTCGCATGCACGCGTCCTTGTGTGAGGTTCCAGATAAGCCAGGAGTCGACAGTGCCGCATATGAGGTCGCCAGCCTCGGCACGCTGCCGAGCCCCGCTTACATGGTCGAGAATCCAGGCAATTTTGCTCGCCGAGAAATAGGGGTCGAGCACGAGGCCGGTTTTGCGGGCGACGAGTTCTCCTAAGCCTTGCTCGCGCAGCGCAGCGATAAAGGGCTCGGTGCGGCGGCATTGCCATACGATGGCGGGACAGATAGGCTCGCCGGTAGTGCGATCCCACACCACGACCGTTTCGCGCTGGTTCGTGATGCCCACGGCTGCGATGCGGTCGGAGTGGATGCCGCTTGCGAACTGCACCTCGGAGATGGTGGAGACCTGCTTGGCAAGAATCTCGCGGGCATCGTGTTCGACCCAGCCAGGCTGCGGGTAGTGCTGGGTGATGGGCTGGCTTGCCTGCGCCACGGGCGTGCCTGCTGAGTTGAAGAGGATGGAGCGTACCGAGGTCGTGCCGGAGTCGAGCGCGAGGATGTAAGAGTCGTTTGATGCGTCGGAGCAAAGGGTCATCAGGATTCTCCTTATGCCGTGCGACTTGCCGATTTTTGCGGGATGCGTTGCAGAAGGCCGAGTTCGAGCACAAACGTGACGACGATGCATGCACTGGAGAGAAGGGGCAGCGCCCAGATGGGTGCCACCGTGATGAACCCGCCGCCTATCGCCGACCCTATCGCGTTGCCTAGCTGCAGGGACGAGCCCGACAGGGCAAGCGCCATGGGGGCGTCGCGACCGGCAAGCTTGGTGATCAGCAGGTTCTGTGAGGGGTTGAAACCCCAGTCGGCCATGACCCACAGGCACATGAAGACCCAGATGCCCACCGGGCTTGCGTGGAACACCGACAGCGCCGCGAGCGTCAGCATTTGCATGACGAGCACGACTCGGCAGGTGAGGCGATAGCCTCTGTGGTCGGTGAGCCAGCCGCCTGCCTTGATGCCGACTGTGCTCATGAACGCGCTTATGAGCAGCACGAGGCTCACGGTGGCTGAGCCTTGTCCGAACACGCCCTCCAGGAAAGGGGTCACGTAGGTGTAGTAGCTCGAATATCCCACGTTGAGCATGATCATGACAACGAGGGCCCGCACGATGAGGGGGTTGTGAAGGGGGGCGAAGTGTGCGCGCAGAGAGGTGTCGTGTGCAATCTCGTCCTGCCCGGCGGGTACATGTCGCAGGATGAGGACGCAGCTGGCAAGTGTGAAGAGGGCGAGCGCGGCGTAGAGCAGGTGCCAATCCATGTACAGGCATACTCGCTGGGCCAGCGGCATGGCTATGATCTGCGCGGCGCTTGAGCCCAGGCCCATGTTGGCCAAGGCGCTCGCCTGCTTGCCCGGAGGCGCCAAGCGCGAGCCGAGCGCCATGGCGCATGCGTTGAAAAGCCCGCTTCCCAGGCCCATCACCACGCGGGCGCAGATGAGCAGGGTGTAATTCGAGGTGCAGGCTATAGCGGCCATGCCGAGTCCGAGGAGTACGAGTCCTACGAGGAGCTGGTTGCGCTGAGCGGTGCGGGACATGCGGGCAAGCAGGAGGGGCGCGCCGAGCGCGGAGGCAATCGAGAAGGCCGTCATGAGCTGGCCGACCTGGGCAAGCGTTGCGTCGCACGAGGCGGCAATGACGCTCGGGATGCCCATGATGAACTGCTGCGAGCACCCCAGCGCAAAGCTCGACAGCGTGAGGATGAGGATGGCGTGGCCCGCCGCTTGCCCTCGGGTAGCGCCCTGCATATCTATCTGATTGCCATTGCCGGCAGTCCCTGTGCCAGGCGCTTTGTTCGTTCCCAGTGAGCCCGCCCCCTCAACGATGCCTTGGATTGCATTCATGCGGGTGCCAGTATAAGCCAGCCAACCGGACGATTGAAGCCCAGGTTGATATGGCCCGCCGGGCGGCGCCGATCAGTCTCTTTTGGCAGAGCGGCTTGACAGGGGAATGCGATTGCGGAGGTTCGGGCACGGTGGCACGGCGGTGAAGGCCCATGCGAAGTTTTGAAAGACGGAGCTCGACGCCAAAAGGGTGGACGGGTGGTAGGGGACGATCGCGCGCAATGATTTGCGGCCCAGATTGGATGAGAAGTCCGATTTGCGGGCACTTTTGAGTAGCCTTCTTCGGGCAAGATTAGAGAATACCTGGTAGATTGCGCACCCAAAAACTGGCATCCAAAAAGCTGCAGGTAAAACGGCAATCTCATCCATAGATGCGGGCTGTGTCTCCCTGCGCTGTGACGAGGTGGGTGAGGGAGCAGCCGATGCGCATCTCATTGGATGTCAGACTTTCGCCTGCATGCCAGGTTTATATGTGCTCCTGTCCATACGCATAAAAGGGCAGGTCGGAACCGATTAATCGGCCATGGTCCCGGTCTGCCCTGTTTGCAAATCGTCGCTGCCTTTTGCCCTTGTGTGCGTGGGGTGCTTGACTATTCGCTCAGATGTACGTGCTCGCCTTCGGAAATCTCACCGGTGGCGGCGAACTGGCCGGCCATCATGCCCTGCGTCTCGGCGAAGGAGAGGCTCTGGCCTGCGATGCTCGTGAAGTAGCTGTAGCCGAAGCGGCAGCCCGAGCAGTTGCCTGCGGCGAAGAGGCCCTTGATGGGGCGGAAGTCCTCGCCGAGCACACGGCTGTCCTCGTCGACCACCAGGCCGGAGGTCGTCACCATGATGACGCCTATCTCCTTGGTGCCGCAGTAGGCATAGTAAGGCGGGTTCTTGAGGGCGAGCATGAGGCGGGGGTCCTTGCCGAAGTCCTCGTCGCAGCCCTTCTCGCACAGCTCGTTGTAGCGCTCGATGGAGGCCACGAAGTTGTCGAGGGCCTCGCCGGTGTAGCCCAGGTAGCCGCCCAGCGTCTCGAAGTCGTCGGCCGCGTAGAGCGTGGCACCGGCCATCATGGCCTTGTCGCCGCCGTCGGCTGCACCCTCGTCGGCCGCGTCTGCATCGGCGCCCGAGGCGAACTCTCCGTTCTTGTGCGCCTCGTAGGCTGCGTCCATGGCCTCATGCAGGGAGTCAAAGCCCTGGTTGGCGTAGTCGTAGCTCATGTGGCCGAGCGGCTGGGCCTTAAGCAGCGTCTCGATGTCGTTGTCGAAGACCGTGGCGATGATGCCTGCAGGCTGGTAGGCGCCGGGCATGGCCATGAGCTCGGTGGAGCCGAAGCCCTCGTTGGAGTAGCGCTTGCCGTCAGCGTTGATCCACAGCGCGGCCGTGGCGCCGATGGGGTCGGTAGGGGAGTCGCAGGGGTACCAGTAGGCACCGTCCATCGTGGACATGCACGGGTCGAGCCTACCTCCGGCCCAGTAGCCCATCTTGATGCCCTGGCCGTCGCGGCCGGCACCCATGGCAGACACGGCACCGTCCTTGGGCAGCAGGTACTGGATCTCGGTGAGCAGATCTTTGCACATGGAGGCGTTCGTGGAGAAGTCGCCGGTGGCCAGGATGACGCCCTTGGCGGCGTTGACTTGCACGTATCCGTCGTCGCGCTTGCCGTAGGCACCCGTGACGTTGCCGTCGGCGTCTTGGATGAGGCTGTAGCCGGTCGTGCCGTAGTACACCTTGCCACCCGCCGCCGTGGCGACGTCGATGCAGTTCTGTAGCACGGTCGCCTGGTTGGAGCCGAGGTTTGCCGTGCCAATCCAACACTTGATGCCCGAGTAGCACGTGCTGGTGTCGCCGTCGGTGGGCCACTGGCGGATGGTCATGGCCGCCTTGTCCTCATCAGACAGGCAGTCGATGAGCCAGTCGAAGCACTCGCCACAATGCGTGGCGTAGTTGCGCACAAGCCCGGGGTTCGAGCGGTTGTTGGAGCGCACCTGCCAGTCGTTGAGGAATTCGACGGTGTCCACCTGGGGCACGCCGGCGTCTCCCAGGAACTTCGAGTTGATGTGGCCGACCTGGCCGCCGGCGAGGAAGCTCATGGAATCCTCGGCCTGGTCTTCGAAGGCGGCAACGGAGGCACCGGCCTCGGCGGCCGCGCGCAGGGCCGTGCAGCCTGCATGGCCCAAGCCGATGACGAGGACGTCGCAATCGTAGGTTTCGACGATCTCATCTGCGGCGGGGGCGTCGGGCGCGGTGCGCCAGTCGGGGTCGTCCTTCGAACCGCCGCTCATGGGAGACATGTCGCCGCCGGCGGGCGCACCGTCACCTTCGGGTGCGGCGCCGTCTCCAGCGGGTGCGTCGGCGGGCGCGGCCTGGTCGGCCAAGGCCGGCCCAGCGATGGGGGAAAGCGCCGTGACGCCGAATGCGGCGAGGCCGGCGTCCTTCACAAATGAGCGGCGTGTAACCGGTGCAGTCATGAGAAACCCCTTCTCTTGGACTGAGGCGATGGGTGCCGGCAGGGCCTGACGGCCTTTACGGCACCCCTATCGCGGGACGAAGCCCACACTAGGCGTTTGCCTCCCAAGGGGAAATACTCAATATGGGGGTAGCCGATGAGCTGGGAAAACGCTGGCTATACGCCGCTTTTACATCCCGTCCACGATGTCCATGAGCTCCTCGCGGGAGTGGATGTCGGTCTTCTGGTAGATGTGGCGGATGTGGGTGCGTGCGGTCTCGGTGCTCATGGAGAGCTGCGCGGCGATGCTTGCGGCGCTGCGCCCGCGTACCAACGGCACAAGCACCTCGCGCTCGCGGTCGGTGAGGCCGTAGCGCTCGGCGAGCTGGGCGCAACGCTGGGCGATGAGTTCCTCGGTGTTGCTGCCTTGCTCGGACAATGCGGCCTGTGGGGTCTCCTGTGGGGCGAGCTCGTCTTGCATAGCCCGACGCGGCAGGAACTCCACCACGATGAGCGCGGCCAAGGATGTCATGATGGCGACATTGTAGATGAGAAATGCCGTACTGCCGGCGACGAGGAGCAGCCCGAATTTGGTGGACAGCGTGTTGGCGACCGTGAAGAG
>CAKUKJ010000221.1 GCA_934662525.1 uncultured Coriobacteriales bacterium
CCTCAAGATAGGTGAGGCCGGCATGGCCCGACTTCATGGGCCACAGCATCGCGGCCATCATGGCGGAATGGGGGCGCGTGCCCGCAAGCGCCGTGCGGGCGTGCTCGGTCGAGATCATCTGCTTGACCAGCGCGCGCTTCTCGGAAGCCGGCAGCTTGCAGTCGGAGCACGTCACGTTCTCCACGCATCCCACGAGGCGCTCGGAGTAGCGGCGGTAAATCATCTCCATGCTGTCGGGGTCGCAGACGCCCCAGTGGCGGTACAGGTCGAGCATCCACTCATGCTCTTCCTCGCGCTTCTCGTACATCTTCTCGCGGTAGCGGGCCGTCTCGGACTCTGCGCGGGCGCGGATGAAGTGGTAGTAGGGCCTCTCCGTGACGCCGACCCTCTCCACGTCGCGCAGCACGGAGAGCACGAAGGGGAAGTCGTCCCAAAACGTGGAGGGGAAGCGCAGCGCGTGGTCTTCGATATAGCTGCGTAGGTAGAGCTTGTTCCATGGGGGATAGAACTGGTTTTTGTCGAAGAGGCGCCAGGCCTGCTCATGAAACTCCTGCTGGGAGGCAAAGACCTTGTCGGGCACCTGGAGCACCTGGCGAAAGCAGTCGGTCTCGGCGTCGTCGCAGTACGTGTCGATGAAAAACCCGCTCACCACAAGCTGGAGGGAGTTCTCGCGGCCCAGGTTGTACAAGTCCTCGAGCATCGAGGGCTCGGCCCAGTCGTCGGCGTCCACAAAGCACAGATACTCGCCGCGCGCATGGTCCATCGCAAGGTTGCGTGCGGCGGGGGCGCCGGCGTTCTCCTGGTGAAACACCGTCATGCGCACGTCGCGAGAGGCATAGAGGTCGAGGATGCGGCCCGAGTCGTCGGGAGAGCCGTCGTCGACGCAGATGAGCTCGATGTCGCGCAGGGTCTGGTTCAGGATGCTCTCCACCGCGCGGCCCACGTACTTCTCCACGCCCCACACCGGCATGATGACCGTAACTTTAGGTTGTGCCATTCTTGCGCCTAACCGTTCTGAATCACGATGTTGCCGAGCCAGTCGCGCTCGGGCTGCCCGTCGTCGCCGTATACGGTGCCCTGGGGGTTGCCGTTCTCATCGAGCAGGGGGTTGCCGGCGTCGTCGTACTGGGTGCCCACGGGGTTGCCCTTGTCGTCGTAGTGCTGGCCGTAGAACACCAGGTACCCGTTCTCGTCGAAGTAGAGCTGGTTGTTGGCGTAATCGACGTAGATGGCGCCCTGGGGGTTGCCCTTCTCGTCGAGCAGGGGGTTGCCGTTCTCGTCGTACTGGGTGCCCGCATAGTTGCCGTGCTCGTCGTATTTGATGTTGCCGAGCGCCTGCTCGAGGGCCTGCTGGTAGGAGGCCGGGGAGGTGCGCTCCATCACGACGTCGCCCGCGCCCAGGCTCGTTGTGGGAACGGTGAACTCCTTGATGTTGGACATGCCGATCGCACGAATCGAGTCGCAGAACGCCTGGAGGTCCTCGGGGCTCAGGTTTGTGCGGACGCGGCCCAGAAGGTTGCTCTCGGCAAAGACCGAGGCGTCGTTGGACGAGCCGTCCATATAGGCGTTGATGCGGTCGTACTCGTCTTGGCTGCAGCACACGACGTTGTAGAGGCGCACGCCGAGCTCGTCGATGATGGCCTGGAGGGTGCGCGTGATGTTCTGCGTCTGCTTCAAGGTCTCGGACAGCACGTAATAGTTCTTGGAATAGGCGCTGTACGGCGTGACATAGAGGTCAGCAGGCACGTCGATGCGCGTGGCGGCGGTGGAGCCGGCCACGGCTTGGTCGGTGCGATACATGACGACGCTCGACAAATCGCCGATCTGCGTCTCGTCGGTGGGGGTGGAGGTCACGAGGAAGACCGTGTAATAGCCGCCGTCCTTGGCTGGGGACAGCGACAGCGCCCCGTCGTAGCCGGTCGTGGCGATGAGGGCCTGCTGGGCATACTCGGTGGACGCGGCCTTGGCGTGCGCATATGCAAAGGCCCCGCCGACGCCGATCAAGGCGAGCGTCACCAAAGGCGTGACGATGGAGACGAGCCTGCTGCGCGGGCGCGGCGCAAACATCGCAAGGCCGCTGGGCAGCTCGAAGCGGCGCTGGCCCATCGGGGTGCCGAGACGCGGGCTGCGCCCGTCGGCCCTTGCCACGCGACGGGGGCCTCCCTTGATGACGACCGGGCGGTCGGAGGCAAAGGCGGGCTCAGGCTGGTCTGGCTGCCCTTGCGGCGCAGGCGAGGCGCCGCGGGCCGCAGGCTGGGAGCCCATGGGAATCGCAAGGGTCTCCTCCCCCGCCAGGTCGGCACCGGGTACAGAGGGGGCGGGGGCGCCTGGGGCCTGGGCAAGCGGGTTTGCCGCGGCGGATGCCGAGCCTTGGCGATCCCGGGGCGCCGCCGAGGCGGCTGCGCCCTCGTTCGTCTCGGCCGGTACGGTGCCCATCAGCTTGAGAAACTCAAGCGTGCCACCGCTCGAGAACATATCATCCTGCGCCATGCAGACTCGCTTTCGTCTAGCCGGTACCTAGCCAATATCGGCCCATGCGTTTGCTTTGGGGTGCAATTCTAGCAGCAAGGAGGTCTGCGGGCCGCGCACGACCCGCAGACGTGTTGGCATCGTGAACGGCTACATGCCGCGCACCACGGCGCCCGTGGCACGGCAGGTCTTCTCCACGACGCGCTTGTGGACGGCCTCGGCCTCCTCGGAGGTCATCGTGCGGCCCTCGGCGCGATAGGCAAGCGAGAACGCCATCGACTTCTTGCCCAGGCCCACGCGCACCGGGTCGCGGTAAACGTCGAACAGGCGAAGGCTCTCGAGGTTCTTGCCCGCGGCGCTCGTGATGACCTGCTCAAGGCGCTCGCAGGTGACGCCCTCGTCGACGGTGAGCGCAAGGTCCATCGCAACGCTGGGCAGCGTGGGCACGTCTTTGTAGGCGATACGCGTGCTCGCGAGCTTGATGAGCTGGTCAAGGTCAAACTCGAAGGCGACGACGGGAGCCTCGACCTCGAAGTTTGCAAGGGAGCGGGGGTGCAGCTCGCCCACCCAGCCAAGCACGGTGCCGCCCGCAAGCACCTCGGCGACGCGGCCGGGCTGAGCAAAGGCGTAGGCTGCGGGCTCTGCGGCGCGCCAGCGGATCTTCTCGATGCGAAGGGCGGCCAGCAGGCGCTCCACCACGCCCTTTCCGTCGAAGAAGTCGAGCTCGGGGTACTGGGCGTTCCAGGCGTCGTCGGCCCACTTGCCTGCCATGACGGCGGCGACGTAGCGGCGCTCCTTGGGCTGGGCATGGCCGGGGCGCCCGAAGTAGACGCGGCCCGTCTCATAGAGGGCGACGTTCTTCACGCCGCGGTTGTGGTTGTTGGCGACGCTGCGCAGAAGGCCCGGGATGAGGCTGCGGCGCATGACGGTCCAGTCGCTCGACATGGGGCGCATGAGGCGCACGGGGATGCCGCGCCCTTCCTCGCTCATGCCGAGACGGGCCAGGTCGTCCTCAGCCACGAAGTTGTAGTTGATGGCCTCGTTGAGGCTGCATGCGCGCAGGACCTCGCCCACCTTGCGCTCGAGGCGCTGCTCGGGCTTGAGGCCGCCCATGTGGTTGCGGGCCGCAGGCAGTGTGGCCTCGATGGTGCCCTCGCCCCACAGGCGCACGACCTCCTCGTACAGGTCGATCTCGCGGGTGAGGTCGGGGCGGAAGGTGGGCGCGACGACGTCGAGCACGTGGGGCTCGGCGGAAGCGGAGACCTCGCAGCCAAGGCGGCGCAGGGCGTTCTCCGCGAACTCGTCGGTGATGGGGGCGCCCATCATGGCACGCAGGCGCTCGCAGCGCAGCTTGAGCTCGACGGCGGGCTTGGGCGCGGGGTAGCAGTCCACGGCGCCGCGCGCCACGCTGCCGCCGCAGACCTGGGCGAAGAGCGCCGCAGCCACGTCGGCCACCCAGGCGCAGCCCTCGGCGTCGACGATGCGCTCGTAGCGCATGGCCGCCTCGGAGAAGAGCTGCAGGTTGCGGCTCGTGCGCGAGGTGTGTCCGTTGCTGAACGCGGCGCTCTCCAGCAGCACGTCGACCGTCGTGTCGTCGATCTCGGAATCCAGGCCGCCCATGACGCCGGCCAGGGCGATGGGGGTCTGGCCGTCGTCGGTGATGAGGGCCATGTCGTGCGTGAGTTCGCGCTCCTTGCCGTCGAGCGTGGTAAGCCGCTCGCCGTCGCGGGCGGCGCGAACGACGATATGGGCGCGGCCGTCGGCATCATGGCCGAGCTTGCCCAGGTCGAAGGCGTGCAGGGGCTGGCCCGTGAGGTACATCACGTAGTTCGTGACGTCCACGACGTTGTTGATGGGGCGAGACCCCGCCGCGATGACGCGCTTGGCGAGCCACTCGGGGCTGGGGGCGATCTTCACGCCGGAGATGACGCGGGCGACGTAGCGCTGGCACAGCTCGGCATCGTCGATGCGCACGTCAACCAGGGAGTTGACGTCGCGGTCGTCCTCCACGACCTGGGGCAGCTCCACATGGGTGTCGCGGTCGAGCACCGCGCCCGTCTCGCGGGCCATGCCGATCATCGACAGGCAATCGGGGCGGTTGGGCGTGATCTCGCAGTCCACCACCACGTCGGTCTGGCCGGTGTACTGGCCCAAGGGCATGCCCACGGGCGCATCGGCAGGCAAGATCCAGATGCCGTCGTGGTCGGACCCCATGCCAAGCTCGCGCTTGGAGCAGTTCATTCCGCACGACTCCACTCCGCGCAGCTTGATCTTCTTGATCTGGGCAGCCGGAACAACAACCATATTGTTTGCCATTTTCTGAGAATCGTTGGATATTAGAAGCCAGAAAAGTTTTGTAAAATCAATTTCAATGTTTTAGAAAAATGATTTTGTAACATTGAAACGTTTTCAATAAAAACATTTGAAGTACAAGTTTAGAACCTTCTTAAGTT
>CAKUKJ010000222.1 GCA_934662525.1 uncultured Coriobacteriales bacterium
ACGCTGAGGGCATCATCATCCGCAGCTCTTCCATGCACGAGATGACGCTGCCGGCCGGCATCGAGGCCATCGCGCGCGCCGGCGCCGGCTTCAACAATATCCCGATCGAGCGCTTCGCGCGCCAGGGCGTCGTCGTCTTCAACACGCCCGGCGCCAACTCCAACGCCGTGAAGGAGCTCATGGTGTGCCTGTTCATGATGGCAAGCCGCGACGTGCTCGGCGGCATCAAGTGGTGCCGCGACCATGAGGAGGACCCGGATGCCTACGTGCACGCCGAGGCCGCCAAGAAGGCCTTCGTGGGCCAGGAGATCAAGGGCCGCACTGCAGGCGTCATCGGCCTGGGCAACGTGGGCTCCAAGGTAGCAAACGCCCTGGTAGACCTTGGCATGAAGGTGTACGGCTACGACCCCTACATCGCCGTGAAGGATGCCTGGCAGCTCTCCCGCGACGTCGTGCGCCTCGACGACCTGGACGACCTGTGCTCCAAGTGCGAGTACGTCACCGTGCACGTGCCCAGCCAGCCCGACACCTGGGGCCTCATCGGCGCCAAGCAGATCGAGGCCATGCCCGACGGCGTGAAGCTGTTCAACTACTCCCGCGAGACCATCATCGACGAGGACGCCGTGGACGCCGCGCTGCGCTCGGGCAAGATCAAGCAGTTCTTCACCGACTTCTGCACCCCCAAGGTGCTGCGCATGCCCAACACCGTCGTGACGCCCCACGCCGGTGCCGGCACGGCCGAGGCTGAGGAGAACTGCGCCTCCATGGCCGTGGCCCAGCTCAAGGACTACCTGGAGAACGGCAACATCACGAACTCCGTGAACTACCCGGCCGTGCACATGGGCGTCTGCCGCGACGCCGGCCGCATCGCGGCTCTCCATGCCAACATCCCCAACATGATCGGCCAGCTCACCGCCGCCTTGGCCGCCCAGGGCGTCAACATCACACGCATGGCCAACGAGTCGCTCGGCGACAACGCCTACACGCTCTTCGACCTGGCTGAGCCCGCCACGGAGGCCACCGTGGAAGCGCTCAAGGCCATCCCCGGCATGTATCGCGTGAGGGTGGTCAAGTAATGAACATCGTCTGCAGCGACCTTGAGGGCGTGCTTGTCCCGGAGATTTGGGTCGAGTTTGCCCATGCGGCCAACATCCCCGAGCTTGAGCTCACCACGCGCGAGGTGCCCGACTTCGACGAGCTTATGCGTCGCCGCCTGGAGGCCCTCAACAAGCACGGCATGGGCTTGAAGGAGATTCAGGAGGTCGCGGCCGGCATCGAGCCTTTCGACGGGGCGCGCGAGTTCCTCGACGCCGTGCGCGAGACGACGCAGATCGTCATCGTGTCCGACACGTTCGAGCAGCTCTGCCAGCCGCTCATGCGCAAGCTCGGCTGGCCCACCATCATGTGCAACACGCTTGAGGTGGACAAGGCGGGCCGCGTTACCGGGTACCGCATGCGCTGCACGCCTTCCAAGCTCACGACGGTGAACGCGCTCCATACCTGCGGTTTTGAGACCATCGCCTTCGGCGACTCCTACAACGACCTGCAGATGATCGCCGCCAGCAAGGCGGGCTTTTTGTTCCGCAGCGCCCCCGAGATTCGCGCCGCCCACCCCGAGATTCGCGCCATCGACGACTACGACGGGCTGCTCCAAGCAATCAAGGCGGCACTGTAGACGGGCGCTTACTCCCCCACCGACCCCTTTAAGGCCTGTAGCTGGTATTCCTTTGCCAGCTGCAGGCCTTTTTGCACGAAACCCCCGGAGAAGCGCTCGCGCACGATATGGGTATAGCGCTCATCGACCGACTCGGTGAACTTGCGACGCTGATATGCCAGGCAGTCGAAAGCCCTCTGAGGCGCGCCGACCTCACGCAGGAAGGCCTCCATCTCTCCGAGAAGGCGCACGGACGCGTGCGACACGGAGTCGATGCCCCACCCGGGAACATCGACCTTCACGGTGCGCAGGTCGTAGTGGGCGGCGCGCTTGAAGTTGGCCGCAGCCTGAATCTGCTGGGCATCGGAGAGGCGCACCGGCGGCAGGCTCGCAAGCCACACGAGGAAGAGCTGCGCGAAGTACACGTCGCTCACGTTGACACCCGCCGGATAGAGCGGGTTGAGGTCGAACATGCGCAGCTCGATATGGCTCGTGTTGCCCGACCGCAGCGTGTCGAGCCCATAGGTGCCGCGCGGCTTCACGCGGACGGGATAGTACAGTTCACTGGGCTGGCGGATGAGCCCCTGGCCGACATAATGCGAGATGCTGGCGGCATAGCTGTCGATGTCGGAGTAATCGAGAATGGGCGTGAACTCGTTCCAGTAGCCCAGCTCGCTGCAGCGCACGCTGCCCATGCCCAGGTAGAGGTCGTCGCCGAAGAGCGCCTTCTCGGCATAGGAGGAGTCGAGCAAGGGGCTTGCCGCCGTGACGGCCGTCACAATCCAGCCGAAAGCCACGGCCTTCTCGGCCAGATCGAGGTAGAAGGCGTCTTTGTAAGCCGCGAAGCCGGCAGCGCCGCCCCCCGGCTCAAGGCCCCCTCCGCAGGCAGCCCCCTCTTGCCCGCACGTCGCGAAGTCAGCCTCGAGCAGCGCGTCTGCAAACGAGAAGTTGAAGTGAATGCCGCTGAACACCATCTTGTAGCGGCCATACCGGTCGGAGAGATATTGGCGATAGGCGGTTTTGCCTGCTTCCTCATCGTAAAACTGCGCGATGGGGATGTCGTTCTCGCCACAGATGTAAGGCGGGTTGGAGAACGGCCAGAGCAGCTCGGGGGCCTCCAGGCCAGCAAGCGTGCGCTGCTCAACCGCATCATAGCGGGCAAGCTCGGCCACACATCCCTCGGGCGTGGACGAGACGCCCGTGTTGATCTCGCACTGAATCTCAGAGAAGTCGCGCACGATGTGGCCGTCTCCGCCGAAGGGGTTAGGCGTATGGGCCAGAAAACCCTCGGGTGTCACGCGCAGGTTCTCGCGCTCCAGCCCGAAGTTGCCCTCGAACAGGTGCGCGCGAACCTTTTCGTCGTCCAAATGCAGCATTGCGCCCGACCTTTCTGCCCGATTTGCCCGCGTAGGCCTCTCAAACTCCGGGATGATTGCGCTTTAATACGAGACTGCCCTCTTCATGCAAACCCAGTCGTCGTATTCAACCTGGTAGATGCCTTGTCGCAGAAGAGAGTACAAACCAAACCGCAATTAGAACGCAATCATCTCGATTTTTAGAACTTCAGCCCCATCAGATGGGCCAGGGCGTAGATGTAAATCTTCAGAGAACGCTGGAGGAGCTCGACGGAGACGCCCTCGTCGGGACCGTGCATAGGGCCAACGAAACTGGGCAGCTCCTCGTCAGGCTCCTCGGGGCCAAAGCTCGCCGCACAGGCGAACTTGCGCGCATAGGTGCCGCCGCCCATGGTGACGGGCTCGGCATGCTTGCCGGTGAACTCGTTGTACGCCCCGATGAGCGCCTGGATGGCGGGATGGTCGGGCGAGACGAAGAAGGGCACGGCATCACTCGTGAGCGTGAAGGTGGCCCCATGGCCGGCCGCAAGCCCTTGCAGCACGCCCACCATATGCTCGCAGGTCGTGGACTTGGGATAGCGGATGTCGATGGTCTGCTCGATATGGCCTGCCCGCTTGTGGATGGTGCCGCCGATGCAGGTAAGCGGGTCAAACAGGTCGTCGACGGCGTCGATGCCCACGCTCGACCCATCGGTCGAGGCATGCAGCTGGGAGAGAAGCTCCAGGTAGTCGCGCTCGGCACCCTCGACGAGGTCGGCGCGCAACAGGTAGTTCACGAGCATGCCGATGGCGTTCTTCGTGCCTGCGGGAAGCGACGCATGGCCGCCTTTGCCATGCGCGGTGATGCGGGCAAGCTGCGCGGTGCCGGCGGGGACCGAAGCGCCCTCGGGCAGGTCGGCGGCTGTGCAGGCCTCGATCTCGAAGCCGTCTGCCTGAGGAAGCTCCGACGCGTCTGCCGCCACCCACGCCTGCGCCAGGCCGGGAATGGCGTTGGTCACCGTGCCGCCCTCAAGCGCGACGAGCCTGCCGCCCGCAAGCTCCGGCGAGCAGAACACGCCGCCGCAGTGGCCCTTCTCACCCACGCCGGCCGGGAAGTTGGCATCGGGCGTGAACAAAAACGCAGGATTCTCCTGACGCTCCAGGTAGTAGTCCACGTCGGTCATGCCACATTCCTCGTCGCTGCCGAAGATGAGGCGCAGCGTGTAGGGCAGAGGCTCGCCCTTCTCCGCAAAGTAGCGGGCCATGTAGGCCGTGAGCACGGCAGGCCCCTTGTCGTCGAGCACGCCGCGCCCGAAGAGGAAGCCGTCGTGCTCGCGCATCTCGAAGGGGTCCTGCGTCCAACCCACACCGGCGGGCACCACGTCCACATGGGCTATCGTGGCAATCTGAGTCGCGCAGGCGCCTGGCAGGTCGGCATAGCCGATGTGGCCGTCCATGTCGTGGGGCTCGAGGCCGAAGCGCCCCGCCAGCGCAAGGGCGTACTCAAGCGCCTGCTTGGCCTGGGGCCCATAGGGGGCGCCGGGCGCCGCCTTGTCGTACTCGGCCACGCTGGGAATGGCCACCAGCTGCGCCAGGTCTTCCTTCACCTCAGGCCACACGCGCTCGACGTAGGCCTCGATGTCGGCGATGAGCTGCTTGTCGTCCATAAGTGGAGACTCCTTCGTGTCGTTTGCTTAACAGATGCATGGTAGCAAAGCCGCAGGTATCCAACGGTTGCGGTAACAACCCGATAACAAAACGGCGCGCCCGCATCGGACGCGCCGTTTCACGACTCAACGTTTTGCGAGATGAGAGGCCCCGCAGCCCTTACGCCAGCACGTCGCCGAGAACGTCGCGCTCGAGACGGGCCCGATCTCCCACGTCGCGGAAGACGCCGTCGTGATGGAGGACGGCACGGTCCAC
>CAKUKJ010000223.1 GCA_934662525.1 uncultured Coriobacteriales bacterium
CCGGCGTGGACATGGCGACGCCCGACCCCATCGACGACGCCCTGGGGTACTTCAGCCAGCTCATCGACGAGCTGGAGAGGCTGGTGGGGTAAAGAAGGAGAAAGCCCCCAGGGAATGGGCTGCTTCCCTGGGGGACCGGTCAATTGGGAGCGAAATCAGTTCCCGTACAGATCGGCGGCGCTGACGAACAGATGCCTTCCATCGGCATACTTCTCCCGGGTCGCCCGACTTATGCCATGCTTGGTGAACAGCGCAAAGTAAAAATCGTCGTAACCCTTGAGCGCCGCAGTTCGGCCGTGCAGCTTTTCTATCGCCTTCGTCTCGTCGACATGCTCGCGCCATTTGCATTCGCCGAGCAGGACGGCATGGCGCTTGGGGTTTCCGGCGACCACATCGATATCGTCTTGGGCGCGCGTGGCCGGATTTGTGCCCCACCAAGTCCCAAATCTCACAGGGGACAAGGGCAGGGAGTCTTTTTTTGCCTGGTCAATAACCCACTCGCGACACATTGCCTCAAACCAGTGGCCGACATAGGTTGCCAGCTCGTCGGCGACAAGGACCTCCCGAGCAACAAGCTCGCCGGCGTCTTGTTCCACCTCGTCGATAGACGGCTCCACAAAACGGTACCAATAGGCAAAGCAAGGCTCCGTCAGCCGATAGACGCCCTTCCGACTGCCCGTTCGACTCTCGCCATATGGAACCGCTTTCTCGACAAGGTAAAGTGATGAGAGAACGCCGAGGTATTTGCCCAACGACGTTCTCTCGATACCCACTTTGTCCGCAATCAAGCTAGGCGTGTTTGCACCCGAGGCGATTGCCCAGAGAATCGAGCTGTATATGGCCGGCTCGCGGAGCTCCTGTCTGAGCAGCATCATGGGCTCCTCGTACAGCAACCCCTCCTTGCAAAAAAACAGGCGGGTGACGTTTTCCTCGAACGAGGCCCGGGAGTCTATAAGCGAAAGATAGTAAGGCGTGCCGCCAAAGCAAGCGTAATAGCGAACGAGGTCGCGCGGTTCGAGACCGGGCAGCATCTTGGCAGCATCTCGATACCCAAACGGCGCAAGGTGCATCTGGGCCGTTCTTCTGCCAAAGAGCGGATTTTTCTCTCCCAAGCCCGAGCTTTCTGCAGACGCCGCGCCACCAAGGACCTTCTCTTCCATGAATCCCTGGTTGCTGCCGGTGAGGACAAAGAGCACGTCCGTACCGGAAAACAGATGGTCAACCGCAATTTGAAGCGTCGAGACAAGGCCCTCATTCTTCGACGCGGCGTAGGGAAACTCGTCAAACATGAAAACGAGATGACGCCCGTCGGCCACTTTCGCCAGAAATGCAAACGCCTCGTCCCATGATGGAAAGGAGCCAGAGTTCACAGGCAGTCCGGCGAACTCATAGAGCACACGTGAGAACCCGGCGAGGTTGAGGGCGTCGCTTTGAACTTTCGCGGTATAGAAGAGCGCCGGCTTGTCTCTCGCAAACTCTCGGACGAGCGTCGTTTTGCCCACGCGCCGCCGTCCATACAGGACGACCATTTGGAAACGGCCCGTCGCATACAGCCTTTCAAGTTCCGCCAGCTCCCGCTCTCTTCCCTGAAACATCAAGCTCTCCCTGGTCAACCGGTTTCGTCTGGTTCATTTTGTATACTCATAAGTATACTACTTTAGAGTATACAAATACAATGAACCTCTACCTCGCGCCGTGCGGCACATCCCGTCGCCTGCTGCCACTTCATGTCGAAAAGCACTCGCCGCCGCTGGAGCTTTTGCGCGGCGCCGGCGTGGACATGGCGACGCCCGACCCCATCGACGACGCCCTGGGGTACTTCAGCCAGCTCATCGACGAGCTGGAGGGGCTGGTAGAGTAGCAGGGCGGCGGCTACCGCACCTGTCGGCCATGCATGAGGCCAAGGACATGGACCTCGTCCGACTCCCTATGATATTCGTAGACAATAACAAAGGGACTCGCGGGAAGGGTACGGACGGAATCGCCGAATGCGCTGCGGATTGATGCACGGGCGAGAGGCGAGCCCATCTCGGGGAAATCGGCGAGAAGGCTGCAGGCGGCCTTTATTTGAGCGACCTTGGCCGCCTGCCCAACCTTCTCAACGACGTCCTCGACAAACCCCTCGGCATACCTCGCCTCAGCCACGGACCGCCATCCTTCGGTCGATTTCCGCAAAAGCCCCGTCCGTATCTTCGTACACGCGGCCCGTGGCAAAATCAGCCCTACCGCGCCTCACGACGGCCGCGACCATTGCGTCTTCCGCAGCCTCGGCGCGGGCGTCATCCAACGCCTTTTGGAACAGTTCCTCGGAGCAGAACACGAACGCCCCGTTCCCGTTCTCCGTAATGTGCACGAGCTGCTTGCGGGCGATGTCTTTGATCTCGCGCTGCTGCGTCTGAAGCGCTGTCGACGAATAGATGGCTTCCATGCGCGTCTCCCATTAGATAAGCCTGCATCGAGTGTCGCGGCTATCATTGTAGCTATAGAGCAATGAATCACCAGGGTGATTTCTTGAATGAAGGCTTGAATCGAAGGGCTATCTACAGCTCAACGGGCACCCATTCGTCGTGGTTGCAGATCCAGGCCTGGGGCTGCTCGACGGAGAAGAAGACAAGGGTGGGGTCGTCGGGACCGTCGTAGGACTCGCCCAAGGCGGTGAGGTGGTCGTACCCCGCCTGGCGAATCTCGGGGGTCACCTCGTCTTTAAGGCCGGCGACTCCACGCAGGATGAGCCAGCCGTGGCCGGGCCACCAGCTCGTGGCCTCGAACTTCTGGTTTTGGAGCAGCTCCTGCCAGACGTCCTTCGTGGTGGCAGTCACAAACCACACGCGCCCGTCGTGCTCGGCGGCGTAGCTGAAGGGGCGCACGTGGGGCTGGTCGTTCACGCTCGTGGCGAGATACCATGCCGGCACGGCCTGAAGGTACTGCAGGACGGTCTCGATTCCGCTCTGTTCGCTCATGTAAGGCTCCTCTCATAACGAATGGAAACGTGGCGCGCAAGGTTCTGCGACTACCCCACGTAGGTCCAGGGGGTGAGGACATCGGCGTTCGCCGTGATGTCGGCGGCACCCACCACACGGCAGAAGCCCTGCTCACAAGGTACGTCACCATGCTCAAGCCAGGAAGCCAGGACCTTGCAGGCACGCGCGGCGACCTCGACGGGCAGCGTGCGCTCCGCATGCGTCTCGCCCGAGGCGGCGAAGCAGGCGGGAACGCCGCAGCCGAGCGTGTCGACCATAAGGGTCGCGGCGTCGGCAGTCTCGCGGGGGTCGCCGAGCACAAGCAAGCTCGAGGCGGGGCGCCCGTCGGCGAAGATGCGCGAGGGAAGCGACACGACGGCGCGCACGCGGCCCGAAGCTGCCAGGGCGCGGCGCAGGTTGAGCTCGTTTCCCACGCAAGAGTGCAGGGCGCAGTTCGGCACGAGGAGCACGCCCAGGCCGCCCTTTGCCTGGTGGAACATCGCCTGCTGAATCCAAGCGAACGTCGCCTTGTTGCGCGGGGGCACGCCGAGCTCGGCCCAGCGGGGGTCGTCGGGCGAGACCGCCCCTTCGTGCCAAGGGCCTTCCTCGCAAGGAAGCACGACGCACACGAGGTCGGCGCGCCATTCGGGGAACGCGTCGGCCGCAAGGGCAGAGCCCGCAGCCGCGCCCAGGCCGCCACGCGTGTCGAGCGCGCCCTTAAGCTGGGCGGCCCTCACAAGCATGTCGCCCAGAATATGGGAGAACTCCTGCGTCTGCGTGCGCAGCGTGACCTCGGGAAGGTCGCGGGCAAACAGGTCGACGAGGCCCTCGCCGGCGCCGCACGGCAGATAGGCGCTCTCGGGCCCATGGCCCAAACCGCGCGCACAGGAGAGCACGGCCGCGTCGAACAGGTCGCTCACAGCCGCAGGCAGCACGTCGAACGAGGGGTCGAGACGCAGGACGGCGCGCACTTCGGCCCCTGTGATGGCGGCAGGCTCGATTGCATCGAGCTGGCCCACCCAGCCGGCCAGCTGCTCGAGCGAAAGCAGGGAAGAACCGTAGGAGAGGTTGGGGAGAAAGCCCAGAAGGTCGTCGGACTTGGAGAGCTCGTCCATGACCGTGTCGAGCGCTCGAACGAGGGCCGCATATGCCGGGGCCGCGTAGGGGCCGGCGGCAGCGGCGATGAAGGCCCATTGCGAGGGGGACGCGCAAGCGCGCACCACGGCCAGGGGCGCAAGCTCCCAGGCGACGTCGGCCGGGTCGGGCAGGATCTTCAACCCCTCGGCCGCAAGCGGGGCAAGCGGGCCGGCCTGCGCCGCGAGCTCAGGCGAGGCCGCAGGGACGGCCGCATCGTCGGCAGCGGGGGCGGAGCCCTTCTCGGCAGCCTTGACCCCCGCGCCCTCGGGTGCAGTGGGGATGTCGCCCAACGCCGCGTCGCAGCCCTCGCAGGAGCCGTTGCCCCAGACGGTGCCGTGCGCGAAGAACTCAGCGAGCCGAGCGGCATGGTCGCGGCCGAGCTGAGCCAGGTCCGCCTCGGCCTGGGCGAGACGCGCGAAGGCCTCATGGGCAATCGGGGCGAACTCCTCCTGCTGGGCGGGACTGCCCAGAGAGACGGCAAGCCCGCCGAAATCCTTCTCGCTCACCCAGCCCTCCCGGGGCATGCCCTCGCGCACGCCTGCGGCGCGCAGGGCAAAGAGGAGCACGCCCAGGTCGACCTTCGAGTCGGCCGCGCAGGCAAAGCGTACGTCGCACAGGGGGTGCGACTTCTCGGGGATGTAGCGGGCCGCCATGGCACGGCCCTGGACGGCCGCGATCACGCACGGGCCCGCGGCGAGCGCCTCGTCACAGCGGCCCAGGGTGCCCCGGGTGCCCTCGATGCGCACTTCCTTGTCGGCCCCGCGCAGCTGGGCAGGCACCGCCGTGCCCGTGCGC
>CAKUKJ010000224.1 GCA_934662525.1 uncultured Coriobacteriales bacterium
AGCGCGGAGGAAACCGCCATCCCCGGGATGGCGGCGCGAACCCCGAGCGTGGCGTAGTATTCCTGCCATGCCAACACCTGAACGCCCGCGGCGGCCCCGGCGAGAACCGCGGCGGGGATGAAGAGCGATTCAGGCAGCACGGCCCGTGTGGAGGCGCTTACGAGCGCGGAGCACACGCAGCATACGAGGGCCGCCGCGACGCACAGGGCCCGCCTGCGGCACAGGGGGACTACCTTGAGCGTCACCGCAAGGATGACGGCAGACGAGATTGATATGCCAACGCATACGGGAAGGGCCCCGGCAGTCATGAGCGACGCAATCGGTGCAGGCTCGGCGCAGGCGACCCTGCCCAGGCAGGCGCACACGAGCCACGCCTGGATGCACGCGAACCCAACGAAACGATGAAAGGGCCGGGGAAGGCACGCCGCACGCACCTTGCCCGACCCCTCGTCAACCTTGCCCATGCGCCCTCCTCGCACTTTCCCCTTTTAAGCCCAAAGAGGATAGCGCATGAGGAGGGCGCGCGGAAACGGCATTTCCTATCTTATAAGGCTCCCGTTAGGCGATAGACCCGTCGGCCAGGCCCTCGGCGAGCAAGCGGCCCTCGGTGAGGCAGTAGCCCAGGCTCATGCCGGACAGCGGCGTGGAATACTGGACGCAGAAGCGGTTGCCGGCGTTGTTGCCAGCGGCGAAGAGGCCGGGGATGGGCTTGAGGTCGGAGTCGAGGACGTGGTGCTTGTCGTCGATATCCAGGCCGCAGGTCTGGCACAGGCCGGGGTTCATGGCAGTGGTGTCGCCCACGACGGCGTAGAAGGGAGGCGTGTCGAGCTTCGTGACGGCGAGGATGCGCGGGTCCTTGGCGAAGTCGTCGTCCTGGCCGGCGGCAGCCATCTCCTGATACCGCTTGAGCTCGGCCAGGGCAGCGGCCTGCTCGTCCTCGTCCCAGCAGCCCACGATGCGCACGAGGTCCTCAAGCGTCTCGGCGCAGTACACGTCGGGCTGGCTGGAGTAGGCGATGGCCGTCGTGGGCTCCTCGCCGGGCTTCACGGCCTCCATGCTCTCCACCGTGGCAGGCCAGCCCTTGGAGCGCTGGTAGTCCACGGCCTCGTGGCAGGGGGGCATGGAATACACGAGATCCTGCCAGTTGGCGTCGGCGATGGCCACGACGGAGCCCTTCGGCTGGCGGGGCACCATGTACGCGGAGCCCTCGGCGCCGCCGGCGCACTCGTCGCAGAAGCGCAGGCCGTTCTGGTTGAGCAGCACGTAGCCCGGGCCCCACGGAGCCTCAGGGCCGGCCTGGCCGGTGTTCATGCCGGCGTGCGGGCCGACCTCGATGTGACCGCCAGCCCAGACGCCCATGGCGATGGCCGAGCCGTCGCGCTCCAGGAACATGGGGGCCACGGTGGCGAGTTCGATGTCGCCCAGGCTCTCAGCAAGGTGACGGTACTCGTCGTTGATGTCGCGCAGCATGTCCTCGTTGCCAGCGAAGTCGCCGCCCGTGAGGATGACGCCCTTCGTGGCGGTCAGGCGGCTGTAGGCGTTCGTGCCGCGGTCAAGCACGACAACGGAGACAACACGGCCGTCGGAGTCCTTCTCCAGGTACTCGGCATGCGTGTTGAACAGCCACTTCGCGCCGTCGTCGATGGAGTCCTGCTTCATCGTCGTCATGAGCTCGTTCCAGCGCCACTCCGACAGGGCCATGTCGGGGTCGCGGAAGATGACGGTGCCCAGATAGTACTTGTAGCCGGAGGGGTCCATGACCATGCGGTCGTCGGGCGGGCAGCTCGTGACGTGCAGCTCGTGCTCGTCCATCCAGTCCTCGCCCATCTCGTCGATGGCGTCCTGCAGGAACTGGCCCGAATGCTCCACGTAGTCGCGGATGAGGCGCTGGTTGGAGCGGCCCTGGTTGCGGCGGTAGACCTCGCGCAGGAAGTCCTGCGTGTCGATCTCGGTGGCGCCGTGGGCAAGGGCCCAGGGGTTGTTGATGGTGCCCACCTCGCCGCCGATGTACATGTGGGAGTCCTCCTCCTGGGACTCCACGACGGCCACGGTCAGACCGTTCTTGGCGGCGTACTTGGCAGCCCAGGTGCCCGCCTGGCCACCGCCCACGATGACGACGTCGTAGGTGCCGCCGTCGGAAATCTGGTCGTCGGCAACGGGCTCGGGTGCGGTCTGCCAGGCAGCGGCGGCCTCGGACTGCCAGCGGTTGGCAGGCGTGGCGGCGGGGGCGTCCTGCTCGGCGTCGGCGGAGTCGGCCGCGTCGTCCTTGGTGTCGGCGGAGTCGGCGAGCGCGGCGGCGGGGGCCAAGCTTGCAAGGGCCGCCGTGGCGGCGGTGCCGGCGACAAACGTGCGGCGGTTGATGGTGGAGTCGTTCATACGAGTCATTGCCATATCCCTTCATATAGATGAGCACGCAGTTCGGCATAGGCGGGCAAGAACCCGGGGCGCGTGGCGCACCTGCACCCCGCTCGTCCTCGCCGCCTGGCCGTGAACGATTGCGATGATGGCATTCCCGCCCCGTCTCCCACATCAAACCTTGAGTGCGAAACCCCTGCTCAAACGGGAATACAACCTCAGGGGTGATGCGAAACTGGAAGACGGGTGCACACACGAGCCACGCAATCAGACAAAAAGGCCCCACAAGCCAAGATGACTTGCGGGGCCGCTCGGCACATGAGGTGGCAGGACCATGCGGGCTTACTTCAGCGTTGTGAAATCCGACTTCGAGCTTCTCACGTGCCAGACGGTGAACGAGGAGACCTCTACCGTGTAGAACACAGTGAACCATCCTAGGCGGAAGCTGCGATAACCATGCTCGTTACTTTCGTCGAACGGGTAGACGTTGCACAGCGCGTGCATAAGGGGCATCCGCTTGAGCTATTTGATTTTGTCGAGATAGCTTTCAAAAAAGGCATCAGCCAGCGCCTCCCCGCGCTCGATATCGCCAAGGCTGGCGAAATAGCGGATATAGACGTTACCCGCCTCCTCAAGTTCGAGTTGGGCGACTTGGTCGATTCGATAGCTATACATGGGCACGCTTGGCACGCAAACGGGCAAGGCTTTCCTCTTCGGTCAGCAACCGGCTTTTGCCCTCTGCAACCAGACGACGACGCCGCTCAAGCTCCTCAAAGACCTCGATTGACTCGACGCTTCCGGAAAGAACACGCGACTCGCGTTCCAACACTTCGGCCACAGGTGACATAAGACCCCCTAACGACGCAATGCCTGAGCCGATTCTATCACCATGCAACTCTCTCAGATGGCATCTATCCCTCCCCCATGAAAACGGCCCCGCGAGCCGAGTTGGTTCGCGGGGCCGCGCTGCGCTCGGGGCGGGCCGGCCGGGGTATGAGGAATTGGGTTGGCCGGCCTCACATCCCAAGCGCCTTACTGCATCGTGACGTCACCGCCCTGCCAGGCCATATGACGCAGGATGTAGACGCCCTGGGGCTCGTTGCCCGAGTCGTCGAGACGGTAGATGTCGTCGTCGGTGTAGGCCTCGACGAAATCGCCGAGCGTCTCGTCGCGGGCGCCCTTGAAGGTCTCGATACCCTCGTCGAGGTCGCCGTACCAGCGGGCCATGCCGCCGCACTGCGTCACGCACTGGGGCAGGCCGCCCTCGGAGGTGATGTCCTCGCACAGGTTGCACTTCTCGGCGATGGAGGTGTCCACGTCGATGTAGCGGCAGCCGTAGGGGCAGGCCGTGAGGCACGCGCCGCAGCCGATGCACTGGTCGCGGTCGATCTGGACGGTGCCGTCCTCCTCGTTGATGTGCGAGGCGCCGGTGGGGCACACCGTGACGCACTCGGGATTGGCGCAGTGCTGGCAGGAAACCGGCAGGAAATACATGTCCACGTCGGGCCAGTTGCCGCCTTCCTCGCGGGGGAAGGGACCCTGGCGCAGCACCTTGTTGCGGTAGCTGCCCACGCGGCCGTTGTTCACGACCTTGCAGGCGACGATGCAGCCAAGGCAGCCGACGCAGCGGTTCAGGTCGGTGACGATAGTCTTGTGTGCCATCGTTTACGCCTCGTTTCGAATCTCGTAGTTGGGCATCCACTCGAGCAGGCGCTCGTCCTGGGCGTCGCAGATGATGGGCGTGCCGTCCTCGCCGCAGGGCACGGGGTTGCCGAAGGGCGAGTTATCGGCCGTGGCCTTGTACACCTTGACGTTGTAGGCGCGCAGGTAGGATGCGCCGCAGATGGGGTCTTGGTCCTCACCGGTCACCAGGCAGTTAATGGTGCACAGGTCAAAGCCACCGCCCGCCTGGTCGAGCTCGGGGAACCACCACTGGTGCTCGCAGTTGATGACGCCCGGCTCGATGCCGTAGTACAGGTCAACCGTCTGGCGCACCTTGCCCTCGGGCGACTCGATCCACACCCAGTCGCCCTGCTCGACGCCCAGCTTCTCGGCGTCGACGGGGTTGATCTCCACCTTGGGCACGGGCCACAGCTCGCGGCACCAGGGCAGCTGGCGATGCTCGGAGTGGAAGTACACCGGGATGCGGCGGCCGGTGGTCATGAGGTAGGGGTACTCCTGCGTGATGGAGGGATCGGCCAGCTCGGTGCGGGGGGCAGGCGTCCAGGTGGGCAGGTTGTACTCGCCGCCGGGCTCGTAGGTCTCCATGACCGTGGACCAGATCTCCTGCTTGCGGGTGGGAGTGGAGAAGCCCTTCATGGGGTTGCCGGCAGGGGTGGTGCCCACGGCGCTCATGCGGCCCGTCTCGTAGCGACGGTAGGTTCCCCACACCTCAGGGTTGATGGCGCGGCAGTCCCACCAGCCATGCTGCTGGAAGGCCTCCTTGTACTCTTCCCAGGTGAGGCCCGTCGTGGAGATGGTTCGGTCGTAGAGCTGCTCGACGGTAGGC